>DIFE01000155.1 GCA_002418985.1 Deltaproteobacteria bacterium UBA5756 | reverse complement strand
GAGGAAGGTGGTGGTGGAATGACGGAGGAAGAAAGGGCTGGAATGACGGAGGAAGGTGGTGGTGGAATGACGGAGGAAGGTGGTGGTGGAATGACGGGGGAAGAATATGGGGGATTATGCGTTAGTTTGTGACTGTCCGGAAAGAGGTTGACCTTTATATTATTTTGGACAGATGTGACCCATCACCCATCACCCATCACCCATCACCCATCACCCATCACCCATCACCCATCACCCATCACCTAGTCTCTCTTATACTTTTCATTCAACGCTTTTTTAAATCTGGGGGCATAGATGATGTCGAAGGTCTCGTCCTTGCCGGGGAAGAGTGTGAGGGCTTGCTTGCGTACCCCTTCGACGATACTCATGGCATGGTCATGGGAGATGTCCTGGGTGCGGATGAACTCAAGAGAGAAGTCCACAATGAAACGAAGCCTTCTGAGTTTGCGTTCTTCCTCGAGGAGGTCGTCCATAATTCACCCACTGCGATGCACTGCCGCCGGGAGCTAATCCCGGGGGTTCCTGGCCGTTCCGTCAATGAACTCAAGGAGGATAATAAGCCCGATACCCACAGAAACGGCTATGTCGGCCACGTTAAAGGCGGGCCAGTGATATGTCCCGTAATAGAAGTCGAGGAAATCCACCACATTGCCATAAAAGATGCGGTCGTAAATGTTACCGAGAGCGCCCGCGAGGACCAGGCACAACGCGAGCGTCTTGAGCCCGCTCATTCTGTATCTCAGAATGATGTAGACGAGGGCCGCCGCGACGAGGACCGGTACTATCGTGAAGATATATTTCGCATATACGCTCTGGTTGAGCACACCGAAAACACCACCGAAGTTCCTGACATGAACAAGTGAAAAGAACGAGGTCACCTTTACCTCGCCCATCATGGGGAGGTTTTCCATGACGAGCGCCTTTGTGACCCTGTCGAGTGCGAATATGACCGGTACTAGAGCAAAGAGAGCGTATCGGCGCATCGCTTGCACACGTTCGGGAATTTCCCGTCCTTGAGGATGTTCGTATCGTATTGCCAGCAACGCTCGCACTTGTCCCCCTCGGCCTTAAGCACGGTGACATCCAGGGCTTTGGCCTTGCGTATCTCTATCTGGGAAACGATGAAGACATCCTTCAGTTCGTCGCCAAGCCCTGTGAGCGCGGCGTATTCTTCATCAGGTGCATCTATGACGATCTTCGTGTCGAGGGAATGGCCAATCTCTTTTGCGCTGCGTTTCTCTTCGATCTTCTTGTTGGCAAGCTCCCGGATCTTCCAGATCTTTTCCCATTGTTCCTCAATCGCCCCGTTGATGAGGGCTTTGTCGGAGGCGGGAAACTGTGCCAGGAAAACGCTTTCCTCGGTGACGTAGCCCTTGAGGTACGACCACATTTCGTCCGCTGTTGAAGACAGGACTGGCGCTATGAGTTTGACAAGGGCTATGAGGGTCTCGAAGATGACCGTTTGCGATGCCCTGCGCTTCTCTGCGTCCTTATGCTCCACGTAGATTCTGTCCTTGACTATATCAAGATAGAGAGCGCTGAGATCGACGGTGCAGAAATTTTGGACTGCATGGTAGATCGAGTGGATAGTATAATTGTTGTAAGACTCCCCGACCCGGTCGATGAGCCTCATGAGCCTCGAGAGAAGCCATTTATCGAGTGAGGAAAGTTTTTCATAGGGTACGGTATCACGGCCCGGTTCAAAGTCCTCGTTGATGTTGGCATGGAGGAAACGAAGGGTGTTGCGGATCCTTCGGTATGTCTCGACGAGCCGGTTGATGATGTCTTTCGATATCTTTATGTCGTCGCGGTAATCCTCGTAGGTGACCCAGAGCCTCAATATCTCGGCACCGAATTTATCGATGACCTCGTTGGGGGCAATGACGTTGCCGAGGGACTTGGACATCTTCCTGCCCGAACCGTCGACGACGAAGCCGTGGGTCAATACCGCTTTGTACGGGGCGTGTCCTTCATTGCCGACGGATGTGAGAAGTGAGCTGTGGAACCATCCCCGGTGCTGGTCGCTGCCCTCCAGATAGAGGTCCGCAGGGTACTTCAGCTCCGGCCTTTTCTTGCAGACGGCGGCCCAGCTGACGCCGGAATCGAACCATACGTCCAGGATATCCTGTTCCTTGGAGAACGCGGTGTTGCCGCAGTGGCTGCACACTGTGCCCTCAGGGAGGAAATAGGAAGCCTCCTTTTCGAACCAGATGTCGGCGCCTGTTTGCCTCACAGCATCGACAACCCGCGAGAAGGATTCCGCGCTCCAGAAAGGTTCCCTGCATCTTTCGCAGTAAAAGATCGTGATCGGGATGCCCCAGGTCCGCTGCCGGGAGATGCACCAGTCGGGACGGACGGAAAGCATATTGTATATCCGGTCGCGGCCCCATGAGGGGATCCACTGTGTTTTGTCAATTTCAGCGAGACCTCTCTGTCTCAGTCCCTGGCTGTCCATGGAGACGAACCACTGCTCTGTCGCCCGGAATATGACGGGTTTTTTGCAGCGCCAGCAATGGGGATAGGAATGTTCGATCTCTTCCGTATGGAGAAGGAGCCCCAGTTCCCGGAGTTTTTCGATAACCTTCGGATTGGCCTCCCAGACGTTCATGCCTTTGAAGAACTCCACTTCGTCTATGAAGGCGCCCTTTTCATTGACAGGGGAATAGATGTCGAGGCCGTACTCGAGCCCCGTCTCGTAGTCCTCCTCGCCGTGGCCTGGGGCGGTATGGACCGCGCCCGTACCCGTATCGGCGGCGACGTAGTCGGCGAAGACGATGACGGACTGCCGGTCGATGAAAGGATGTTTGAACGTGAGCCCCCGAAGTGTCTGCGGGGTTAGCTCCCCGATAATCCGGTATTCCGTTATCCCTGCGCGCTGCATGACATCTTCGAGGAGGTCCTTGAGGACGATATAGACCTCTTTGTCGGTCTCCACGGAAACGTACGTAAAATCGGGGTGGACTGCAATGGCCAGGTTTGCGGGAAGCGTCCAGGGCGTGGTCGTCCATATGAGCATGTAAACGGGTTTGTCGGGATAACCGGCAAACACCGGTTCCCTCTCACCCGTATAGGGGAACTTTACGTATATGGAACTCGACTTCTTCGTGTCATATTCGATCTCCGCCTCGGCGAGCGCCGTCTCGCAGTTAAGACACCAGTAGACGGGTTTTTTCTTCCTGTAGACCTCGCCGCGGAGGAAAAATTTTGCGGCCTCCTGGATTATTGTCGCCTGGTAGTCAAAATCCATAGTGATATAGGGATGATCCCAATCGCCGATGCCGCCGAGCCGTTTGAACTCCTCCCGCTGTATATCTATGAACTGCCGGGCATAGGCCCTGCACTCCTTACGGGTTTCAACCTTGGAGAGTTCCAACTTCTTCTGCTTGACGTTCTTCTCAACCTGATGTTCTATGGGGAGGCCATGGCAATCCCATCCCGGGATATAATCGGCCCTGTGGCCCGTCATGAACTTTGCCTTGATGATAATATCCTTGAGGATCTTGTTGAGCGCCGTTCCCAGGTGGATATTACCATTGGCGTAAGGGGGCCCGTCATGAAGGATGAACGTGGGGCTGTCCTTCCTCGCCTCGGTAAGCTTCCGGTACAGGTCAATCTCTTGCCAGCGGGCAAGCATGTCCTTTTCCTTCACCGGCAGATTGCCTCTCATGGGAAAAGTGGTCTTGGGCAGGTTCAACGTATCTTTGTAATCCATGGCAGAATAATCCTTGCTGAAAAGAAAGTAATCCGGCCGGGGCGGCCAGCTTATGACGTTTTTTTGTAATCGGGAGATATGTTTCTACGTATCAGGCTGTCGCAACCCGCTGGATTCTGTTAATCAAGTTAACACAAAGAAGGGTATCTATTCAAGAAGAAGGAAGAAAGAGGGTCATCTCTTCGGAATTGTTTCTTTTATGAAGTCTATGAGTTCCGTTTCTTTTCCGGCATAAAAGTGGGTTGTGTTGATTACCTTGAGATGTTTGTCAAGGGTGGGGAGGTTCTTGTACAGTTCATAGAGGTCGTCCATGGGGGCGATGTCGTCATATGTGCCGCCGACGATGAGAATCTCCTTGTTGAAGGTCTTCAGGTGGTCGTATTTGTATATGAGGCATGGAAAGGACACCAGGAAAAGACTATCGAACCCGTCTATCTCGAGGGCCGACCGGCTTATCACCCATGCGCCGAATGAGTACCCCGCAAGGGTGATATGGGCGTCGTCGTCAAGATGTTTCCTGAGGACGCCGTAAGCCGCCGTGGCGTCATGGACCTCGCCTTCGCCCTCGTCGTACTCGCCTTTGCTTTCCCCTACGCCGCGGAAGTTGAAGATGAGGGTTGTGAAGCCCTGCGCGGCATAGCCGTCCTCTATAGCGCTGACCACGTTATTGTACATATTGCCGCCGTAGAGGGGATGGGGATGGCATATCACAACGCCCGCTTTTCTGCTCTGCTGGCGGAGCATTCCCTCCAGATTCTGGTCGGATTCTATATTGACCCTTTCTATTGACATGGACATACTTATTTTGGTAGTTTTTCAACAAAAATTCAACAGGAAAAGTAATGGGATTATTCAAAAAAAGGGATAAAGAGAAGAAACCCTACCGTGAGATCAATATTGAAAAGGAAATCTCAAAAGCGGAGAAAGAAGAATCTCTCTGGAGGAAATGTAATTCCTGTCAGGAACTCCTTTACAGGAAGGAAGTTGAACGGAACCGTCACGTATGTCCCAAATGCTTCTATCATTTCCCCATTTCCGTGGAAAACAGGATAGCGCTGACTTTCGATAAAGGCAGTTTCTCTGAATTCAACGAAGGCGTGGAACCCGTCGATTTTCTCAAATTTAAGGATATAAAACCGTACAAGACAAGGCTGGCCGAGACCCAGGAGACAGCGGGACGCCCCGATGCCCTGATATGCGGCAGCGCAAAGATAGGCGGTATTCCGGTTCTGGCTGCCATTTTCGATTTCAATTTCATGGGAGGAAGTCTCGGCAGCGTCGTCGGTGAAAAGATTACCCGAACCCTCGAAGAAGGCGCGAAGCAAAAACTGCCGGTTATCCTTTTTTGCTCGTCGGGCGGTGCAAGGATGCAGGAAGGCATCATGTCTCTCATGCAGATGTCGAAGGTCTCCGGGGCAATCTATCATTTGAAAAGCAATAAAGTCCCCTACATAACCGTCCTTACCGATCCCACGCTCGGCGGTGTTTCCGCGAGCATGGGCATGCTCGGCGACATCATCATAGCCGAGCCGAAGGCGATGATCGGTTTTGCCGGGGAAAGGGTGATCAAAGAAACTATCAAGGCCAAATTACCCCCCGGCTTTCAGCGGGCTGAATACCTCCTGGAACACGGTATGATCGATATGATCTCCTCCCGTAAAGAGCTGAAGCAGACACTCTACACGTTGCTGTCCCTGATTGCATGAATGATGCTGCCTATGAAAACTCTCTGAAATACCTCTTTGGCCTGGAGAAATTCGGATCCGTTTTCGGGCTTGAAAACATATCGCGACTTCTTGGTGCCATAGGCGACCCGCACAAGTCGCTGAGGACCGTTCATATAGCCGGCACAAACGGCAAAGGTTCCGTGGCGACCATGATCGCATGTATCCTGAAAGCGGCGGGATACCGGGTCGGCAAGTACACGTCGCCTCATCTCGTGTCTTTTACGGAACGTATCACCGTGGACGAGGAAGAAATCACCGAGAGGGATGTGATCTCTCTGACGGATTATATCCGTGCCAGGGCACATCGGAGCGGCCCGGATCCGTTCTACACATTCTTCGATTTTACGACGGCCCTGGCGTTCGAGTATTTCAGGAGGAAAGAGGTCGACATCGCCGTTATTGAAACGGGCCTCGGCGGCAGGCTGGATTCCACGAACGTGATCGAACCGATGGCGAGCGTTATCACCAATGTCGCCTTTGACCATATGGGCGAACTGGGAGGTACCATAGGAAAGATCGCCAGTGAAAAGGTGGGGATCATAAAGAGAGGTGTTCCCGTGATAACGGGTGCTCGCGGCAAGGCCCTCGGCGTCTTGGAACGATCGGCCCGCGGGCTTTCAAGTCCGCTGTATGTCCTCGGCAGGGATTTTGTTTTCAGAAAGAAGGGCAACAAGCGTTTTTCGTACCGGGGTATCGCAAAAACCTACGATGATGTTTCCCTGAATCTCGACGGCGACCACCAACTCTCAAACGCGGCTCTTGCGTTATGTGCCGTGGAAGCGCTTTCCCCGGCCGGTTTTGTCGCCGCTCCCGGCCATGTGAGGGATGCACTCGGGACGGTGAAGTGGCAGGGACGTCTGGAGACGGTACGCCAGCAGCCGCTCGTGATCCTGGACGGGGCCCATAATGTCTCGGGCGTTCGCGCCCTGGCGCGGTTTCTACGTTCCCGTTATCGGGACCGCAGGAAACTCGTGGTATTTGGCGTCATGCGCGACAAACAGTACGAGCGTATGCTCGACGCGATGAAGGGCTGTATCGATCTCGCGATCCTGACGCAGCCGAAGACGGATCGCGCCCTCGAAGCGGAAAATATGAGACACCTGGCACACAATTCCATCGTCACGAAGGATACGAAAAGTGCTCTCAGGAAAGCGCGACAATTTGCCGGAGAAAAGGATGTCATCCTTGTCACCGGATCATTCTATACGATCGGAGAAGCGAAACAGGCCGTCAATGAGATATTTTAGGGTCTCTGTCATCATAGCTCTCTTTGCCCTTCTGTACCCCTTTATGGCGGGGGGGCAGGAGATTGGCGTCAGCAACAAAGAGATACGGGGTCCGGTGAACATCACGGCGGACCGGATCGAGCATGACCGCGCGGCGAACACCTACACCGCCCGCGGAAACGTTGAGATAAAAGAAACAACCCGTACCGTTCTGGCGGACTATGTCTTCCTTGATGATAATACCAGGGATGTCACCGCTGAGGGGAATGTGGTCTATGAGGACCTCGGCGACCGGATTGAGTGTGAACGAATGCAGCTCAACCTGGAGACGAAGAAAGGGACCCTGGAGAAGGCACGGGTATTCATCAAGACGGGCAATGTCTATATAAACGGGTCGGAGATCGAAAAGACCGGAGAATCCCAATATAAGATCAAGAAGGGAAAGTTCACCACCTGCGGATGGGACAGACCGGAGTGGACATTTACCTCCGACGAGGTGGACATAACCGTTGAAGGTTACGCAAAAACGAAGTCCACCACCTTTCACATCCTGGGCGTTCCCGTCTTCTACATGCCCTGGGGGATTTTCCCCGTCAAGAAGGACAGACAATCCGGGTTTCTGATGCCCCAATTCGCCCAGTCGTCGGAGGACGGCACGAAATTCAAGCTGTCCTATTTCTGGGCGATTTCAAAGGACACGGACGCAACGATGTCGGCCGAGTGGATCCAGAACAGGGGCGTAAATCTTGGTGGACAGTACCGGTATGCCCTCAGAGAGGACCTGAAGGGTGAAATAGAAGCCAATATCATCGACGACACCGACTTCGGTCACACACGCTACCAGATAAAGGCGAAGCACGAACAGGTTTTCTTCAAGGACCTCCAGTTCAAGGCCAACATCTGGCATGTCTTCGATAATGACTATCTCAAGGATTTCGGCCAGACTCTCCAGGAACGAAGTGAGAGTCAGTTGAAATCGACGATCTTTGTCGAGAAGCCCCTTACGAAATCGCTCCTCACCGGGGGGATGACTCAGTTTCGCAACCTTCTCATGAGAGACAATGGTTCGATATTCCAGTATTATCCCGAGATCACCTACTTCACCGAGTATATCCCCGTCTTCGGGGGGAGGATGTTCCTGGATCTCAACAGTTCCCTTACCAATTTCTATCGCGATACGGGAGACACCTATACGCGCCTCACTGTGGACCCGTCTCTCAGGTTGCCCTATTCCTTCAAGGGTCTGAACACGCTCTTGAGCGCCACGATGTATGATGCGGCGTATCTCGTCAATCGCAGCGACACCGTGGACGGCAAAACGAAGCACCGTCAGACCTTCCGCCTCGATGGCGACGTGAACATGCAATTCCTGAGGAATTATTTCCCCGGATGGTCCTGGCTCGAAGCCGTACAGAGCGTGATCAAGCCGAATATCAGGTACACGTTCATACCGGCCACGGGTTACAAGGACGTTCCACAGATCGATGCCTATGACAGGATAGGCCAGACGAATACCATGACGTATGGCATCAGTCATTACCTGTACGAAGCGACTGAAGGTGGAGGCAAACGCGAGGTGTCCCTCTTCGAGGTGTCCCAGACCTATGGACTGTCGGGGGACCTCGAGGAATCAGAGATCTATAAAGGATCGGGGTCGCGTTTTTCCGATATCGATGTAAGGTTTACCCTCACACCCATAGCCTACCTGAGTTTTGTACATGAAAGCGTGCTCAATGTGAGCGGGGAAGGGGCCAAGACACTGAGGAACGGCCTGTCATATCAGGTACCCGGACTATACGGGGTCGCCGTTTCGCATAACTACAATACCGGGGTCAACAACGATATTTTCATCGATATGGTGGGGGCATATTCAGTCTTTGAAGGGAGCTACCAGATACGGTATACCTTTATGGAAAAGGAATGGATCGACACCGAGTATCGTCTCAAATACAAGCCCGGGTGCTGGTCCACAACACTGGCAATGAGCAAGACCAAGAGGCCGGAGGACACGACTTTCAGAATCTCCTTCGATCTCACGGGTATCACATCCCAATAAAAGGAGGAGCGATCATATGAAGGGGATAATACTGGCAGGCGGTTTAGGGTCGCGTCTCGCTCCTCTCACGCGGATCACAAACAAGCATCTTCTACCGGTCTACAACAAGCCCATGATCTACTATCCCATTGAAACGCTGATCAATGCGGGTATCACGGACATCATGATCGTGACGGGCGGGAATCATGCGGGGGATTTTCTGCGCCTCATGGGCAACGGAAAGGACTTTGGACTCAAACACCTTAACTATACATACCAGGAAGGCGAGGGGGGTATTGCGGACGCTCTGTCCCTTGCGGAATATTTCGCCGACGGCGAACCGGTCTGCGTTGTTCTGGGGGACAACATTATCGAAAGGAACATCATCAAGGCCGTTCAGGATTTCAAGGAACAAAAAAAGGGAGCGAAGATCATGCTCAAGGAGGTCCCCGATCCCGAGAGGTTCGGGGTCGCAGAAATTATGGACGGCAGGCTCACAAACATCGTCGAGAAGCCGAAGAACCCCCGGAGCAATCTCGCTGTCATCGGCATCTATCTGTACGATGCCGGCGTATTCGATATCGTCAAGACCCTCAAACCGTCGGACAGAGGCGAACTTGAGATCACGGACGTGAACAACGCCTACGTCCGTGAGGGCACCATGACCTGTGAGATGCTCGACGGTTGGTGGACGGACGCGGGCACTTTTGAATCGCTCCTGCGCGCCAGTGTTCTTGTTGCACAGACGGGGGCCAACAACAGGTGACCCTTAAGGAGAGAATATGATAGACGGCGTTGCGGCAAAAACATTGAATATCATCCCCGATGAGAGGGGAAGGCTGATGGAGATCCTGCGAAGCGATGACGATATTTTCACCCAGTTCGGGCAGGTTTACATGACAACCACATACCCCGGGGTCGTCAAGGCATGGCACTACCATAAGAAACAGGAGGACTTCATCGCCTGCATCAAAGGGATGATCAAGCTCGTTCTCTATGATGACCGCGAAGGATCACCCACCCGGGGGCAGATCGACGAGTTCTACGTGGGCGATCACAAGCCGCGGCTTGTCCGGGTGCCGCGGATGGTCTATCACGGGTGGAAATGCATAAGCCTCGACGAGGCCCTCATCATCAACGCCCCCACCATGGTCTATGATTACCGGGAGCCTGACGAATTCAGGATCGACCCCCACATAAACGACATACCTTACGACTGGGAGAGAAAAGATGGCTGAAACCATCCTGATCACCGGCGGCTGCGGTTTCATCGGAACCAACTTCGTCCGCCATATGCTGGAAAAATACGATTACCACATTATCAATCTTGACAAGCTCACCTACGCCGGGAACCTTGAAAATCTGGAAGACGTGGCCGGGGACAGCCGCTACACCTTTGTGCGGGGCGACATCGCCTCCCCGGCCGACCTCGAGGGTGTCTTCGGGAGACCCGTCGATATCATCGTCAATTTTGCCGCTGAATCCCACGTGGACAGAAGTATCATGGATCCCGACACGTTCATAAAAACGAATATCAACGGTACCTTCAATCTCCTGGAGATGGCGAGAAAAAAAGGGATAAAACGTTTCGTCCAGATCTCGACGGACGAGGTTTATGGCTCCCTGGGCAAGACCGGGGCCTTTCGCGAAGACACCCCGCTTTCACCGAACAGCCCCTATTCGGCGTCGAAGACATCGGCGGACATTCTTGCCATGGCGTATTTCAAAACATACGGGATGCCCGTCATCGTCACGCGGTGTTCCAACAACTACGGCCCCTACCAGTTTCCGGAAAAACTCATCCCTCTCATAATAACCAACGCGCTTGCGGACATGGAACTTCCCGTCTACGGCGACGGCCTCAACGTGCGTGACTGGATACATGTCAAGGACCATTGTGCCGCCATCGATCTCGTGGTCCACAAGGGCGAGGACGGAAACACCTATAATATCGGCGCCTCCAACGAGCGGGCGAACATCGAAATTGTCAAGCTTGTACTTGAGATACTGGGAAAACCTGAGTCCCTGATCCGCTACGTCAAGGACAGACCCGGTCACGACCGCCGGTATGCGATCGATTCGGGGAAGATAACGGAAAAACTGGGCTACAAACCCGGCGTCGATTTCTCCGATGGCATGCGCGAAACGGTCGAATGGTACGTGAAGAACAAGGGGTGGTGGGAGAGGATCAGGACGGGCGCCTATCTCGACTATTACGAAAAGATGTACGGGAACCGATGAAGATCCTTGTGTCCGGCGGCAGGGGTTTACTGGCCACGAACATCCTTCCGTCTCTGAGCGGGCAATTCGATCTTGCCGTTTATGATATCGATGAATGGGACATCACCTCTGCCTCGGCCGGCAAAAAAATGATGGATCTGCACCGCCCTGACGTGGTCCTCAACCTGGCGGCGATTACCGATGTGGACGGATGCGAGGACAAGGCGGACCTGGCGCAAAAGGTCAACGCGGAAGGGGCGGGGATCGTTGCCGGACTTTGCGCGGCCGCCGGGGCACGGCTCATTCATATCAGTACCGATTATGTCTTTGACGGAGAGAAAGAGTCTCCCTGGCGCGAGGACGATGAACCGGGTCCTGCGTCCGTGTATGGCCGAACGAAGCTTGCCGGTGAGAAAATGATTTTTGAGAGATTTGCCGGTGCGACCGTCGTGAGGACCCAGTGGCTCTACGGAAAGGGTGGGACCAGCTTTGTCGAAAAGATAGTGAAGCTGGCAAGCGAACAGGGCGCCGTACGGGTGGTTAACGATCAAAGGGGCTCTCCCACGTATGCCAAAGATCTTGCGGCACCCATCATTGCGATCATTGCCGGGGGCCTGACGGGAATCTATCACGTATCGAACAGCGGTTCGTGCACCTGGTTCGAGTTTGCGAGGGCGATCTTTTCCATCCGGAAGATGGATGTTGAGGCAATCCCGATTTCTTCCCGCGAACTGGCACGGAAGGCGAAGCGTCCTCAATACTCCGTCTTCGACCTTGCGAAGCTTCAGCGTGATACCGGTATCGGGATGCGCCACTGGATGGAGGCCCTCAGGGAATATCTGGCCGCCGGGGTTTAAGGACCAGGGACCGGACCGCAAGGGAGATACCTGCCGTGAAGATCGTTTTTTTCTCAGATGTCCATATGACCCGTACGAGCACCGACAGGGCGGCCCTTACCCTGCGCTTCATCACCGATTGTTGTGAGGATGCCGATCTGGTCGTCGTTCTCGGCGACCTTTTTGATTTTTATCACGGCTATGACGGCTACATATACCCCTGGTACCGTTCAGTAACGGACGGCCTGAAAAACCTTGTCAATCGAGGGAAGGCGGTCTTTTTCCTGGAGGGCAACCACGAGTTTTCCATGGGGAAATATTTCGAAGAATACACGGGGGTTACCTGTACGAAGGAGCTCACCCTCGATGTAGAAGGGAAAAAGGTCTTCATCGCACACGGCGACGGGTTTTCGAAATTATCCCTTGCGCGTCTTCTCAAACGCCCCTTTTTCTATCGCATCATGGATCTTCTCGGCCCCACCGCCACATGGGGGGTAGTGACGCTCATGCGTCCGCTCCTGTCACGCAGGGAAAAGGGGTACAGTGAGGAGGTCCGGAACGTCTTCAGGTCCTATGCCAGGACAAAATTTGCCGAAGGGTACGATGTCGTGATCCTCGCCCATTCCCACATACCCGACATCCTGGAGGTAGACGACGCGACCCGGAAACAGCAGTATTTTAATACGGGCGATCTCGTCAGATATTCCAGTTTTGTCCTCTACGAAACTTCCACGGGGTTTTCTCTCAAGACGTTAAATCCTGCCTCGCGCTGAGATAAGCCATTGCCAATCCGCCTCACGGACACTATCATAATAGTAGCCCGCCGACTTATTGACGAAAGATCGGTTGCAGGCATAACGGGAAAGGGAGGACACCATGAATATCTTCAGCACAGGAGACATACTTCAATTTGCCATTCGAATCGAGGAAGACGGTGAGATTTTCTACCACAAGGCAGCCCTGAACGCGCAGGACAAAGAGGTCCGCGATCTCTTCAACTACCTTGCCGACGAAGAGATCCGGCATAAGACGATTTTTCAGGGAATGCTGGGCGGCATCGAGACAAACCCCCCGGCTGAAAGCTTCCGTGGCGAATATGCGGCCTATCTCAGGGACTATATAGACGGCAAGGTCATATTCACGAAGACGACCGGTGCCGGGGCGATGTCGGACAATCTCGACGCGCCGTCAGCCATCCACTTCGCGATGAGCCGCGAGGCCGATTCCATCCTCTACTATCACGAGGCCAAACAGTTCATCGACGAAAAACACTACGCCGCGATAGACAAAATCATCGCGGAGGAACGCAAACACTTCCACAAACTGGCGGAGATGAGAAAGAAATACGAGTGAAAGTCTTGAGCTCGAAAAGCAAAGGCGAAAGACTGTCTCACGCCCGCTTCACCCCCTCGCAGGGGGGTTCGCTGGAGGCATAAAAGAGAGCATAGGGAGAAAGACTAAAAACCTTCCCGGGAATTTGAGAAGACTGAAATTCCCGGGAATCTTCGATCCCGCTACGCGGGAAGGTAAAGAACCATGATACTTCGCTCAAACCTGTCCCGCAACGATAACCACCTCTCGCAAACATCAATAGTGAATTCCCGCCGAANNGTGCGGCCTGATCCCGTCTTTCTAGGGATCTGGACGCAATTCTTTAAGGCTTCCTCCCCAGCCTCTCTTTTATGCCTCCAGTGAGGAGCGCCAGCGACAAAACGGGCGTGAGACAGTCTTTTCGCTTTTTGTGTATCAGCAGCTGGTTGCCGGTTACTTAAAGAACATATCGTATGCCAGTTTTGCTATGAGGCATGCCACGACGATGAGGAAGAATATTCTCACGAAGCGGTTGCCCCGGAGGATTGCGAGTCTGGTGCCGATTAGCGCGCCCAGGATGTTGCACAGGCCCATGAGGATGGCGGTGGTGTAAATGATGTTTCCCGTGAAGGCGAAGTAGAGGACGGCGGAAAGGTTTGTGGCCAGGTTTACCACCTTTGAGGACGCCGAGGCGGACAGGAAGCTGAAGCCGAAGATTCCGATAAATACGAAGATAAGAAAACTGCCGGTGCCGGGACCGAAGAAGCCGTCATAGAAACCTATGAGGGCTCCGGTGGCGATGCTGACAAGGTATCCTTTTACACGGTCGAGGCGCGGTGCGTGAAGGGAGCCGAAGTCCTTCCTGATGAACGTATAGACGGCGATGGCTATGAGCATGACCAGGATGAGGGGGTGCATGGTTCCCGGGTTCACGAGGGTGACCGTCCTTGCACCGAGAAATGAGGCGATAAGGGCGGTGATGGTTGCCGGCAGGGTTGCCTTCCAGTCTATCCTGATATGCCGCGCGTACTGGAAAGTCGCAACGGATGTTCCCGATATGGAGGCAAGCTTGTTGGTGCCGAGGAGCGTGGCTACGGGTACGTTCGGCAGGACGATAAAAAGCGCCGGCAGCTGTATGAGACCTCCCCCGCCGGCGATGGAGTCGATGAGCCCGGCCAGGAGGGCAAAAAAACAGAGCGTGACCGTTTCTATCAATCAACCTCGCGATGAAACAAAGACACCCTCCGTTCCTGATGGGAATATCCGGAGGGTGTCTTCAGGATAGCGATGGTATTTCAGAGCGTGATGCACCAACTGAAGGGGTCGGGTTTCTCGCCGTACTGTATGCCGGTGATCTCGTTGTATAATTTCTGCGAGATCGGGCCTATTTCACCGCTGTGGATGGTGACGGTTTCCTCCTGGTGCCGGATCCAGCCCACGGGAGAGATGACGGCGGCCGTTCCGGTACCGAAGACCTCCTGAAGGTTCCCGTTCTTTGCCTCCGACATGACTTCATCGATGGTGATCCTTCTTTCTTCCACAGGAACACCCCAGTGCTTTGCCAGCGAAATTACCGAGTTGCGGGTCACACCGGGCAGAATGGAGCCTTCGAGCGGCGGCGTCACAAGAGTGTCGTTTATGATAAACATGATGTTCATCGTACCCACCTCTTCAATACACCTGTTCTCGATACCATCGAGCCAGAGCACCTGGGTGAAGCCCTTTTTCTTGGCCATCTCGCCGGGATAGAGAGAAGCGGCGTAGTTTGCCGGCGTCTTCACGGCACCGAGGCCGCCTTTCACCGCGCGTACATATTCGCCGGACGTGATGAGCTTTACCGGGTTGAGACCTTCCTTGTAATAGGCGCCGACAGGCGAGGTTATGATCATGAACCGATAGGTATGGGAAACCCTGACACCGAGAAAATTATCTGTTGCGAAGACGAAGGGCCTTATGTAAAGGGAGCAGCCGCGTTTGTCCGGTATCCACGAGTCATCGAGTTCCGCAAGCTTCTTCATTCCCTCCAGGAACAGTTCGTAGGAAATTGTCGGGATACACATGCGCTCGCAGGACATGTTATAGCGCTCATGGTTCTTGTCAGGCCGAAAGAGGCGAATCTTTCCGTCCACGCCGCGAAAGGCTTTCAGACCCTCAAATACCGCCTGTCCGTAATGGAGCGTTGACAGCGCCGGGTACATTTTCATCGGGCCGTAAGGTTCGATGCGCGGTTCACCCCACTTTCCGTCCGCGTAATCGACATAATACATGTGATCGGAAAAATGGACGCCGAATTCCAGGTTATCAAAGTCCACTTCGTTAATAGTTGTTTTCCTGCTTTTTCTGATCTTGATCTTCACAACCGTTCCTCGCGTTTTTTCTATTTTTTATCGCAGGGGCCGAGGCGTTTCCCGCTCATTTTGGTGGAAACCTGCTGGGCCTTCCCGCTCTTGTCCTTGATGGTCGTTGTCGTCGTCCCGTCGAAGGTGTCGCCTTTGTAGGTGATCGTGCCCTTGCTGTCGACGGTGCTGTCTTTTTCTTTGCAGATCATGGACCATGTTACCGTATCTCCGCTGACCTTCTGGTCCACCATCTTGCAGTTCGATTTTTTGTCCGTGCCCTGCTGCGGTACGCTTTCTTTCTTCGTGAGGCACTGTTTCGTCACAGTGGGCGGAATGCTGGCCGGCATGCCTTTCATTTCCATCTTTGTTGTGATCTGCCAGAGACCGTCCTTCATGTTCGGGTCCGCAGCCTGTACCCCTGAGAAGCATACCAGCGTCAGAATGATGGCAAGTGCTGCAAAAATACTCACTTTCATGTGTCCTCCTGATGTGTCCGCTTAAGATTTGGGTAAAAAAAAGTATCACTAATGGACCGGTCCGGTCAAATAAAAAGAGGGAACAGGTATTGGGAAAAACAAACGAGGAACATCAGCTGTGGGAGTGCAGGAGCTGAGTTGATTGTTTCTTTCTAATCCCCTGATCTTATCTTTTTTCCGAGCTCTGAGCCCTGGCCCCCGCATCTTTGGTCTGATCTTTCAATATCGTTGTCACCGTTGAGACCAGGCCCGCAAGGTCACCTAAGTTTGCGGGCAGGATGAGGGTATTGTTCGTTCTGGCCAGTTTCCCGAATTCATTGATGTACTGTTCGGCGATGCGGAGGTTTACGGCGTTGATGCCGCCCTGTTCGTTAATGGCGAGGGCAATCTCCCTGAGACCGTTGGCGGTTGCGACTGCAACCCGTTCGATCTCAGCTGCGCGGCCCTCCGCCTCGTTGATCCTTTTTTGTTTTTCACCTTCGGAGGTGGCGATCATTTCCTGCTTGACGCCCTCGGCGCGGTTGATCTTCGCCTGTTTGTCGCCTTCGGACTCGGCGATCACGGCCCGCTTTTCCCTCTCGGCCCGCATTTGCTTCTCCATTGCGTCCTTAATGCTCTGCGGCGGAACGATGTTCTTGATCTCGTACCGGGTAACCTTGACGCCCCATGGCTCCGAGGCCTTGTCCACGGCCTCGACGATCGTCGTATTGATCGTTTCACGTTCTTCAAACGTCCTGTCAAGTTCGAGCTTTCCGATGACGCTCCTCATGGTGGTCTGAGCCAGCTGCATGGCGGCAAACTGGTAGTTGTTGATCCCGTATGAGGCCTTCTGGGGGTCAATGACCTGGAGGTAAAGGATGCCGTCAACCTCGACGGAGATGTTGTCTCTTGTGATGCATATCTGCGAAGGGACGTCGATCGCCTGTTCTTTCAAGGTGTGCCGGTAAGCGACCTTGTCGATGAATGGCATAAGGATATGGAGCCCTGCGTCAAGGGTCGCGTTGTATTTACCGAGACGCTCGATAATGATGGCAACCTTCTGCGGAACGACTCGCACAGTCTTGATAAAGGCTATAACGACAATTAAGATGAGACCAAGGATTATTACGGTGAAAAAACTCATTGATCAGCTCCTCCCTTTCCTGAAAGTCTTTGTACGGTGAGCGTCAGTCCATGCTTGCCCGTGATCTCGACGGCGGCCCCTTCCTCGATGGGCCCGTCGTTTGTTTCCGCGCTCCAGCTCGTACCGTGGAGCTCGATTTTGCCCCCGGCGACGGGATCGATCCGCTTCGTCACGACAGCCCTCTTGCCCACGAATTCGGCCATGTCATCGTCGGATGGCTTCCCGTATTTTTTATATCCCACGAAGACCGTCCTCATCCATTTGCGCAGAAATACCAGGAGCAGGACCGATGCGACGAGGAAGATGATCAGCTGGATGTTGAGAGAAATATCGGCGAAGAGGCAAATGAGTGCTACGATCCATGCCCCGACACCAAAGAAGAAAATGATGAAACCGGGTGTTGCGAATTCCATGAGCATCAATACCAGGCCGATAAGAAACCATATCAATTCGGGTTTCATCCAGTCTTTGAATGCTTCCACGTTTTCACCCCTGCCCCTGCCGGCTTTTTTCTTTGAATCTTAGCAGATTGATGGTTATTCAACAATAGTTTATATGCCACATGCCGTCGGCGGTCACGTATTTGATCGTCCCCGGCAACGATTTCACCATAGTGCAAATGCATTATCCGCAATGCAAAAGCATGTAATTACGAACGAAGACCACACGGACCTTACCGGCTGGAGCTGTCCCTTTGTCCCCTTCATACGGGGGGAGTGTCTCAGCAAGAACGTCGAAAGGGAGCTTAACGAACGTCTCCTCGAGTACTACGTCACACGTCCCATGAACAGGATAATAGCCAAATCACGCATGCATTGCTGACATCGTCAAACCGCACCCCGGCCCGCCGGCCGGAATATCGTGGTTCGGCCAGTCGCCTCTTTAAGCCTTCCGGTCGCCTTTGCTTCATCCAGGCCAATGAATATATTGTATTGACAGTGCGGAACAGTTATTTTATATTAATCCTATCTCCTAGGTAGGAATTAAACGTAAGCCGCAAGTGACTTGTAAGGAGGCTACCCATGGCAAGAATATTTGAGGACAATTCGTTTTCGATAGGAAGGACGCCGCTGGTCAGGCTGAACAAGGTGACAGCGGGGGCCGGGGCGACGGTGCTGGCCAAGGTCGAAGGGCGCAACCCTTCGTATTCCGTGAAGTGCCGGATCGGT
Organism: Deltaproteobacteria bacterium UBA5756; assembly: GCA_002418985.1. Classification (GTDB taxonomy): domain Bacteria; phylum Desulfobacterota; class Syntrophorhabdia; order Syntrophorhabdales; family Syntrophorhabdaceae; genus Delta-02. Next base: position 24,040 of record DIFE01000155.1, on the reverse strand, counting down.
GCCTCAATGGTATGGGATGCGGAAAAGACGGGCAGGTTGAAGCCGGGAATGGAGATCATCGAACCCACATCGGGCAATACCGGTATCGCTCTTGCCTTTGTCGCCGCCGCCAGGGGATACAGGCTGACCTTGACCATGCCCGAGACGATGTCCATAGAGAGGCGCAAGGTGCTCAAGGCCCTCGGGGCCAATGTCATTCTTACGGAAGGGGCCAAGGGCATGAAAGGGGCCATCGCAAAGGCCGAAGAGATAGTCGCCGGCGACGCCTCACGGTATTTCCTTCCCCAGCAGTTTGAGAACCCTGCCAATCCTGCCATCCATGAAGCGACGACCGCCGTCGAGATCTGGAACGACACCGACGGGAAGATGGATGTCCTGGTTTCGGGCGTCGGTACAGGCGGCACGATCACGGGAATAAGCAGGTACTTCAAACTCACGAAAGGCAAGAAGATCGTTTCTGTTGCCGTCGAGCCCATCCATTCCCCCGTCCTCACGCAGGCGCGAAATGGCGAGGAATTGAAACCGGGGCCCCACAAGATCCAGGGGATCGGCGCCGGTTTCGTGCCGAAGGTGCTGGACCTTTCCCTCGTCGATCGTATAGAGACGGTCAGCAATGACGAGGCGGTCGAAATGGCGAGGCGCCTTGCCCGCGAAGAAGGGATCTTAAGCGGCATATCCTGCGGTGCCGCTGCGCATGTCGCGGTGAAGTTGGCGCAGGAACCTGCGTACGCCGGGAAGACGATAGTCGTCATACTGCCCGATGGAGGCGAGCGCTACCTGTCGACGGTACTCTTTGAAGGGTTGCTGGGCGGTCTTGATTCCGCCGGCGCCTCCGATATACCGATCTGACGGGACGGCTTTAGTTTAATGGAACCTTTTGATACGACTATCTGGGGACCGTGCATGGGCATCGATATCGGAGCTGAATCCGCATGCAGATAGACGAGAGACTTGAGGGCAAGTACAACGACCTGAAAAGGCGCGTCAGATCCATGGAAAGGGTTGCGGTCACCTTCTCGGGTGGTGTGGACAGTACCTTGCTCCTGAAGGTCAGCATCGATGTCCTGGGGAGCGGGAACGTACTGGCCCTGACCGCAATGTCGCCGACGTATCCCCGGGCGGAGAGGGAGGAAGCAGAGGCGCTGGCGGCCGACATGGGGGCACGCTTTTACATGTTCGACTCCACTGAAATGGAGGACGAAGGCTTCCTCGCCAATACGCGTGATCGATGCTACCACTGCAAGACACGTCTTTTCAAAACCGTCCTCGACATCGCCGGACGGGAAGGCTACGTCTTCATTCTCGAGGGTTCCAATGCGGACGACCTTAAGGATTTCCGCCCCGGCAGAAGGGCGTGCCTGGAACTCGATGTCAAGAGTCCTCTTCTGGATGCGGGGTTGACCAAGGAAGAGATCAGGGCGCTCTCCCGTGAACTGGGCCTGAAGACATGCGAAAAACCCGCGCAGGCGTGCCTCGCGTCGAGGATCCCGTACGGGACCGCCATAACCGTCGGGAGACTTGAGAATATAGAACGTGCCGAGGCTTTCATAAAGGGCCTTGGCGTATCGCAGGTCCGTGTACGGCACCACGGCAATACGGCCCGCATCGAGGTCGAAGAAAATGATTTCCCGCTCGTTCTCGAACACAGGAACGAGATAGCGGAGGAATTGATGGGCATCGGATTCATATACGTCGCCCTGGATCTTCACGGGTACCGAACGGGCAGTATGAACGAGCCCGGACCTTAAGGAATGATCGTGGCATCACCGGACAAAAAGAAGGTCGCCGTCGGTATGAGCGGCGGAATCGATTCCACCGTGGCCGCCTGGCTCCTCAAGGAGGAGGGCTACGCGGTGGTGGGCCTGACCATGAAGATCTGGGACGGTTCCATCGCCTGCGATGCGGTCCGGAGCGGCTGCTACGGACCCAATGAGGCCTCGGATATAGCGGATGCGAAGAAGGCGGCACAGTGCCTCGGTATCGAACATCACGTTATGGACCTCTGCGGCGAATACAGACAGACGGTTCTGGCCTACTTCAGCGACGAGTACACGGGCGGCAGGACGCCGAACCCCTGCGTTGTGTGCAATTCACGGATCAAGTTCGGCTCTCTTATCGAGAAGGCCCTGTCGAGCGGCATCGATTTCGATCTCTTCGCCACGGGTCATTATGCGCGTGTATCCTACAACGACCGTACGGCACGGTACCTGCTCATGCGGGGAATCGACGATTCGAAAGACCAGTCGTATTTCCTTCACAGTCTCAGCCAGGAACAGCTCGCCAGGGTCCTTTTCCCCCTGGGCGGCTATCGCAAGGAAGAGGTCAAGGCCATGGCCCTCAGGGCCGGTTTTACGGACTACCTCGAAAAGCCGGAGAGCCAGGATTTCCTTGAATGGGATGATTATGGGACGCTGCTCACGGAGCCTGCCCGGCCGGGGAACATCGTCGATCCTGACGGCACTGTCATTGGCACGCACCGGGGCATCGCCTTGTATACGGTGGGACAGCGCAGGATGCTCGGCCTTGCCGGGATGAAGGAACCCTTCTACGTCCTTGCGATCAATGCCGAAAGGAATGAGATCGTGGCCGGCCCCAGGAAACATCTCATGAGCGATGGCCTCACCGCGGGTGATATGAATTGGATCGTGCCCGTTCAGTTCGTCCCCTCCCGGCAGGTTACGGCAAAGATCCGGTCGACCGCTTTGCCGGTTCCGTGTGAGGTAACCCCCGGCCCCGGCAATACCGCGGAGGTCCGGTTCACCGATCCCCAGGAATCCGTCACGCCGGGTCAGTCCGTTGTCTTTTACAGCGATGACATTGTGGTCGGCGGCGGTACGATCAGAAAGACATAGCGGAGCTTCTCCGCATGGTCAACCAGATTCCGAACAACACATGAAGGGTCGACGCATCGGGCGGTCAGCATTCCCGATCTTTACTTACCTGTATTCCTTCCTTTGCCAATCTTCGATCACTGGCCTTTCCACATGGTCGTGAATGTACTGTGCAGGTGTCATCGTCAAGAACAGAAAAGTCCCGAGGAAAAATAGCTTGTCGAAGGGCGCCAGGAGTGCGTACCGATGGCTCCGGTGTGAAGCGAAGTTGGAGACCATGATTATAAATCCTGTAATCTATATGTTCTGGCGAGGCAGAGAAATTAGGCCAACCGACAGGCCATAGACGATACGTATGTGTTCCCGATCCCGGCTGTTAATTCAAGCCGTACGGCTATGATCTGCGGCCCGGCAGACGAATAAATGTTTCAGCAGCATCTGTTATTCCCGTCAGTTGAACACCCGCAGGTTGGCTCGCTGTTTGTCAGCGCTCCCCTGATTATCGCACTGGCACAACCGACCCCGGCGTTGACGGTGATGGCGGAGAAGGAACAGTTTCTGGCGCAGGCACCGCATTCTATGCAGGCGTCCCTGTCGCGGATCTGAACGTGTTTTCCATGGAATTCCAGCACTTGGTGCGGGCACACCTCTATGCAAATTCCGCAGCCGGCGCATCTATTCTCATCCAACTGAAGGGTAACCACGTTTTTCAGATACTGATGTTTCATCCGAAATCCTCCTTGTCAATGATAAATAAAGAGTCCTGCCAACCATGACGCCACCCCTGCCGATGCGGAGGCGACTATGGCCGGCATGGCGAACCGGATCTCCTTTTTTACACCCGAAAGAGATGTGTAGGTGGAAGCCCCGGTAAAGTACATGGCCTGAAAAGCCGATATCGAAGGCAGAACTAGGAGCAGGGCCAGACCGTTGAGTATACTCTCGTGGGAAAAAGACCCCCCCTTCACATAAATGACCGCTATTGTCCAGAGCAGGCCCAAAAACCAGCCCTTCAAGGCAAAGGGGCGGCCCGGGATCCACGGAAGCAGCGCCGGTGTCACAACCGTACCGATCAGTATCGCACCGATGAAGGGATACAGGCTGGAAAGAGAGATAGTGATCAATCCCGCCAGGTGGGCAACGAAGGCAGCAGCGGCTAATATCACAAGATGTTTCCGGATACCTACGAGTTCAATGGGCGTCAGGAAAAGCCGGTCCAGGAAACCGAACTCAACAATCCGCATTTCCCTGGTGGCCTTCATGCCGGACCCGAGGAATTCCTTGATGTCGCGGGCCCTGACGGGTCCGTAGACCACCCTGAAACCCGATAGTCTGCGTACGTCATGCGCCGCCACACCCGGAGCCCCCAACTGGGGGAGTATGATCGTCCGATGAGAAACGACTCGGGATAGATGGACCGCGCTCAGGCGCTTTACGATCTCCGCGGTGCCGAAAGTTTCCTTGCCGGCCGCGCACCAGACATTGATACCGTTGGTGTCTATGACCATGATCCATGCGTCGAGGCCGGGCAGTTCCTTTCTGAGATTGTCAAAACTCATTTTATAGTTGGCAGTGACCAGCACCGGGGATGTGTCGTTCGGATTACCGACGCCATAGAGGCCGGGAGGGATCTTGTAATCCATGCGATTGATCCCCCACCGGGCCTTCCATCCGCCAGAAATATCCCGGAACACCAAAGATGTGTCGACGAGTGGAATCCGGCCGGCAGCCGTTTCAACAAAACCCTTGACCCAGTGGGGCCGGGGGGATAAAACCGGTCCCGCATCGACGGGCCCGGATCCCTGTGCCGGGTTATATAACGGAAACTCCACACCGCCTGTCATTGGCACGTCGCAACAGGGCTGTGTCCCGGGAACCGTGGACGTTTGCTCACCGCAGCACCTGCCTTTTTCATTCTCACCGGACATGGGACACTTCCTTCCTGCCTTTTTCCCCTAGATCGTTCCCGCAACATTGCGGATCACCTTCCAGCGCCTTTGCTTCGGTAATAGCATGGACAAGGAGGCTGAAACATTCCAAAACCTGCTTGTGTTTTTCCCGGGGGATAAATTCGAAGACTCTTGCATATTTTGAGTTGCATATGTCTTCAATTGATTGGTAGACCTTTTGCCCCTGTTCGGTCAGGGTTATCGAAACATAACGCCGGTCTTTCGGGTTCAGGATCCTGTTTACCAGGCCGACATTGACCATTCCGTTGATATGTCTGCTCAAAGTGCTGGTATCGAGCCCAAGGATGGTGGCCAGGTCGATTACGGAGGTTTCACCGACGTTGCCGATCTCTACGATAATGTGACATTGGGCGAGGGTAACCCCGCAGCATTCGGTATCATCTTTAAGCTGCCACCCGACCTGCCTTTCAAGCTGTCGCAATGTTTCCCGAAAGTCCCTGATCATTTCCAGATCCATATTTGTTCCCCCTAACCTAACATGTACGTGCATTATACATGAGTTGTAGTCTACATGAATTGTACGGTGCTGTCAATCGCTTTATCGGGATTTATAGAGGGACAAGACCGGAGGAAGCAGCGCAGATTAAAAAGGGCAGACGGTCGCCCATCTGCCCGGAGAGTTTCCGGTTTTGCCGGCTACTTATTTTTCATAACCAGCTCGGGTTTTTTCAGAAAAACGGATGTGTCGGGAGGGACGGATTCCGTGAGCCACACGTTGCCGCCTACAACGGACCGGGCGCCGATTACCGTCTTGCCGCCAAGAATGGTTGCATTGGCGTAGATGATCACATCATCCTCTATTGTGGGATGCCGCTTCTTGTCCCTCAGGAGCGGGCACTCGTCCTTGCTGAGTGATAGTGCCCCGAGGGTGACGCCCTGATAGAGGCGAACCCGGTTGCCGATGACCGTTGTCTCTCCTATTACAACGCCGGTGCCGTGGTCGATGAAAAAGCTGTCGCCGATGGCTACTCCCGGATGGATGTCAATACCCGTGCGGCTGTGGGCGTATTCCGTCATGATACGGGGGATCAGGGGGACGTCGTTGGTGTGCAGCCAGTGCGCGACGCGGTAAACGGCCACGGCAAAGAGCCCCGGGTAGCAGAAGATGATCTCGTCAAAATGACGCGAGGCGGGGTCGCCTTCGAAGGCGGCGCGCACGTCCTTTGAGAGTATCTCCTGAAGCCGGGGGATCTCCTCTATGAATTTTAGGGAGATCTCCTGACTTCTTTCTTCGCAGCGGATACAGGCCCGGTTGAAGCGGATGCAGTCGTGGCGTATGGCGTGCTGTATTTGTAATGTGATCATCTCGAATAATTCAGTTATCTCTTCACCCAGGTAGTATTGTGCGTTGATCTCATCGATACGTTTTCCGGAAAAAAATCCCGGAAAGAGGACAGGGACAGTCTTGTATATAATGTCGATGATTGCCTGCCGTGAAGGTATCGGTTCCGGGCCGATATGGTGCAACCGGCCGTCCTTGTCATATTGCGAGACGACCTTACCGACAAGGGAGGGAATCCGTGCCCGGATGTCGTGGGCGGCGGAGATATCCTCCCTGCAGCGGTCCTTTGAATTCTGTTCTTCGCTCATTCCTGACTCTCCTCAGGCAGTGGCACAAGCGCCCTGGGATGTTGCCCAATATGGTGAAAGCACCCTGAGTTTCGCGATGATGGGCGGCAGTTCCCTGATTACGAGGTCAATGTCTTCAGCGGTGTTATAGACGCTGAGGCTGAACCGGATGGACCCGTGAGCCATCGTATACGGCACACCCATGGCCCTCAGGACATGGGACGGCTGCAGCGAGCCGGAGGTACAGGCAGAGCCCGATGAGGCACATATGCCGTACTGGTCCATAAGCAAGAGGATACTCTCGCCCTCGATAAACTCGAAGCTGATATTCGTCGTGTTGGGCAGGCGCTTTTCGATATTGCCGTTTACCTTGCTTTGCGGGATCGCGGTGAGGAGTTCGGTCTCCAGCCTGTCGCGCAGGGATCTGACGTAGGTGTTTTCCTTTTCCATGTTTCCGGCGGCCAGTTCGCAAGCCTTGCCGAGGCCTATGATACTCGGCACGTTCTCCGTGCCGCCGCGGCGCCCCTTTTCCTGGTGGCCGCCGATCAGAAAGGGTAAAAAACGGGTCCCCCTGCGGATATAGAGAACGCCAACGCCCTTTGGCGCATGCAGCTTGTGTCCCGAAAGGGAGAGCATATCTATGGAGTTTGACTTCATGTTGATGGGTATCTTTCCCACTGCCTGCACGGCGTCGGTGTGGAAAGGGATTCCCCGCTCGCGGGCGAGGTGCGCGGCCTCTTCCACAGGGAAGATGACGCCCGTTTCGTTATTGGCCCACATGATGCTCACCACGGCAGTGTCCGCAGTGAGACTTGCCTCGTATTCGTCCATGTCAAGCAAACCTTCCGCATTCACGGGGAGCATGGTCACGCGGTATCCTTTCTGTGCGAGGTGCTCGCAAAGTACCTTCACTGCGGGGTGTTCAACCCTGCTTGTGATTATGTGATTCTTTGTGGGATTGTTCGCCAGGGCCGATGCGATGGCCGTATTGTCGCTTTCCGTGCCGCAGCTTGTGAAGATGATCTCCTCCGGGTCGGCGCCGAGCAGCGCTGCGATCCTCTGACGGGCTTCGGTGAGCTTGTGCGCCACCTGTCCCCCGAAAGAGTGCATGCTTGAAGGGTTTCCGTAGTAATCGTGAAAATAGGGAAGCATTTCATCGAGCACTTCGCTGGCCACCATGGTCGTTGCGTTGTTGTCAAGGTAGACTGTTTTCATGAAGCCACCTCCTCGACGATAAGTTCAGCCGATACGAATTCCTTAAGCTTCGATTCCACGAATCCCTTCATCGTAGCATGTGATGCTTGGCAGGTTGCGCAGGTGCCGCGCCTTGCGATGAGAACCCTGTTGCCGATCACGTCGACAAGATCGATGTCACCTCCGTCGTGCTTGAGGGAGGGCCTTATCTCCCGCTCGATCGTCTCTTCGATCATGCGGATCTTCTGGATGTTGGAAAGCTTCGGTCTCTCAAGCGGCCCTTCTTCGGGTTTTTTCGTCGCATAGACTCTATCGATGATGGCCTGGATCTTTTCATGACAATTTCCGCAGCCGCCCCCTGCCTTTGTGTAGTTTGTAACCTCTTCGACGGTGGTGAGGTGGTTTTGCCTGACGGCTCGTTCGATCTCGCCGTCGGTGACGCCGAAGCAGACACAGACGATCTCCTCGTCGGGTTTCTTATGGGAGACGCCCCGGTAGTTCTCAATTGCTTTCTCCAGCGCCTCCTGGCCAAGCACGGAGCAGTGCATTTTCTCGGGAGGAAGCCCGCCCAGGTAGTCGGCTATGTCCTGATTCGTTATCTTCATTGCCTCTTCGATGGTCTTTCCCTTAAGCATTTCCGTGAGTGCCGACGCGGAGGCGATGGCGCTTGCACATCCGAACGTTTTGAATCTTGCGTCGGCAATGCGTTTGTTCTCGTCAAGCTTGAAGGAAAGTTTGAGGGCGTCGCCGCAGGCGATGGAGCCCACCTCTGCAACACCATCGGGATTCTCGATCTCACCGCTGTTTTTGGGATTAAGAAAATGTTCCCTAACTTTATCCGTATATTCCCACATTATATACTCCTTTCGGCGATATGTTGTGACGCATCCAACCGCAGGCCTACCCGACCCGACCCTTATCAGTTATTGTACCTCTTTTCCTATCCATTTTGAAAGAGTGGCCCGGCCCTTTCCCTACTTCTCTCCCTATGGCGCTGATCCTCGCAAGGACACAGCCGGCGCACTCGTCTGCAGTTTCGTCGACGCAGGGTTTGCCGGGATAGAGCAGGTAGTCTTTTCTGTGCCGGGCGGGCGTGTCATTGGGCATGAAGACATTGGCCCCGCGCTCCAGGGCCAGGTTTCTGCCTACGCCGGGAAAGACCGCATCGAACGCCGTCGTGGCCGGTATATGCGCGTCGGGGTTTACGATGCGAAGTGCGGCCAGGGCCTTGAAGAAGATCTCTTCATCCCCCTGGTACGCATTGTTTTCCTTTCCGAGCGGCGTGTCCGGATGGGGAATATAGGGTCCGATCCCTATCATGTCAAGGTCGAGCTGCCTGCAAAGAAGGATGTTGTCGGCCAGTACTTCAAGGGTTTCCCCGGGAAGGCCTATCATGAATCCGCTTCCTGTCTGTATCCGGAGTTCCTTGAGCATGTGGAGGCACTCGATGCGTTCGTCGAAGGAACAATCGGGGTGCAGTTTGGCGAAAAGCTCTCGGTCGCTTGTTTCGAAACGGATAAGGTAGCGGTCCATTCCACAGTCTTTCCAGAAGCGATATGTTTCATAGGGGCGGTTCCCGATGGACAAGGTAACGGCAAGGGAGGTCTCGGTCTTGATCCGACGTACCAGGGCGCCGATCTCATTGTCCGTGAGACCCGGCGTTTCCCCCGATTGCAGCACCACCGTCGTCTGCCCCAGGGGCTCCATCGACTTTGCCGTGACGAGGATTTCATCTATGGTCATCGCGTAACGGTTAACGCGATGGTTGGAGGCCCTTATCCCGCAATAGAGACAATCGTTGGCGCATATATTGGAGAACTCAATGATCCCGCGAATATATACTTCGTCACCCATATGGGCTTGCCGTACCCTGTCTGCCCTGGCGTAAAGACTCTTCAGACTTTCCCCTTCGCTCGTCAGCATTCGCAGGAGCATATCCTTGAGGGAGTCGTCGGGTCGTGCCTTGAGGGTATTTTTCTTACCCGTTTCTTTCATGGAGATAATATAATACATGAATCCATACGATATAGATAGGATTAACAATTTCATGAAGAGAACGTATGGATCGACCGAAGCTTGCTGCATAAAAACATGTTGACACATCTTTACGCACTATCTATATTATTCCCATAAAGTTAGTAGGTGATAAAATGAAGATATCCACGAAAGGAAGATACGGATTACGGGCAATGATCGATCTCGCGAGAAATGGTGCGGGCGGCACTCCTGTGTTTCTTTCCGAGATCGCCAGACGGCAGGAGGTTTCCGAGAAATATCTGGAGCACATCTTTTCGGCGCTTCACAAGGGCGGTATCGTTAAGGCACAGCGGGGCAGAAAAGGCGGATATCTTCTGAGTCGGGCACCCGATCAGATAACCCTCAGCGATATTATCACCGTACTTGAGGGGCCCTGCAATCTCGTAGATTGTGTCAGTGATACGTCGGCTTGCTCCAGGTCGGACGGGTGTATCACGCACGACATCTGGGAGATGCTGGGCAGCAAGATACAAAAGATCCTGAACGGCTACACGCTTGCATCACTCGCTGAGATGCAACGTGCGAAGAATCATCAAGACTCTATGATGTACTACATTTAGGGCCCCGGGCGGGTTCTCTCGCCTGGCAGTTTCGTAATTTTCAAACAATATTTTAGAAGGAGAATGAGAATGTCGGAATATAGAGCTCAAACTTTGGCCATTTACGGGCAAGAGGTGATGCCCGGGCTTCATGCTCCTGTCAGGCGGCCGGGCCCGGCAATGAACAGAAATATCGATCCCGATATGGAGATGATAGAAGACCTTGGACTTACCACTGATTTTGATGTAATTTAATAGCAACAATGAAGCGAAGAACACCTTTCACCAATGACCTCTATGTCGTGTCCTCCTCTGTGGCGGAACTGAAGCAGGCGGTTGATGACGGCGCCGTCATTGTCCAGCTTCGGGACAAGACGAGCGATGAACGCACCATCCTGGAAAAAGCCCGGGAGCTTGTAAGTTACAGGCAGGTGAAACCTTTCGTTTTCATCCTCAACGATGACCCCTCTCTGGCCGTAAAGGCGGGAGCGGATGGTGTTCATGTCGGCCAGGATATGTCGACGCGGCAGGCGCGCGCCATCGTGGGCGAAGAGATGATCGTGGGCAAGACGACCCACAATCTCGAACAGGGCAGGCAGGCCATAGAGGACGGCGCCGATTACATATCCACCGGACCCGTATATGCGACGCCTACAAAACCCGGCAGGCAGCCGGTAGGGCTTGCATACGTCAGGGAAGCGGCCGGGCATCTCGACATACCTGCCGTTGCCATAGGGGGCATCGATCTTTCCAATATCGATGATGTGCTTGCCGCCGGGGCGAAGACGATCGGGGTCGTGAGGGCCTGTTCGGACGCGGTGGAGTTATTGAAGAGAATAAAGAAGGCAGTGAAATGAAGATAACAGTCAACGGCAAAGCGACGGAGATCGATGAAGGCATGGATCTCCGCAGGTTTGTCCATTCCGGCAAGGCGAACCCCGAGAAGGTGATCCTTGTCCTCAATGATGGTGTCGTGAAGAGCGATCAATGGTCTCTGACCGTCCTTTCTGAGGGTGACCGGGTTGAATTGGTGTCCTTTGTGGGAGGAGGGTGATCATGGACGATAAACTGATAGTAGGCACCAGGGAATTCACGAGTCGGTTCTTCCTGGGCACGGGGAAATTCGGGAACAAGGAGGCCATGCGTCAGGCTATCGTCAGCTCGGGTTCGCAGCTCGTGACGGTGGCGCTTCGCCGGATCGATCTCGACGAGACGGAGGAAAACATTCTTTCCTTTATCCCGGAAGGCACAACCATCATGGTCAACACGTCAGGGGCGCGCAATGCGGCGGAGGCCGTCCGCATAGCACATATTGCCAGGGACGCCGGTTACGGGGACTGGATAAAGATAGAGGTGATCAACGACAGCCGCTACCTCCTTCCCGATAATCAGGAAACGATAAAAGCAACAAGAATACTCGCGTCGGAAGGCTTCACGGTGCTTCCCTACATGAACCCCGACCTGTACGCGGCGAAGGCCCTTGTCGATGCGGGTGCCGCGGCGGTGATGCCGCTGGGGTCCCTTATCGGTTCCAACCAGGGATTGAGAATGCGCACCCTCATCGAGGTTTTGATCGAGGAAATCACCGGAGTGCCCATAGTTGTCGATGCCGGGATCGGACGTCCATCACAGGCCGCCGAGGCCATGGAGATCGGCGCCGATGCCGTGCTGGCAAATACGGCTGTTGCCGATGCCGAGGATCCGCCTCTTATGGCGGCCGCTTTCGCAAGAGGTGTCGAGGCGGGAAGAATGGCCCGGCTCGCAAGAATTGGAAAGGAAAGGGCGGGGGCGACCGCTTCCTCGCCGCTGACGGGGTTTCTGTACGATGAGTAAAAGCCTGCACGGGATAGATCTTTCGCATCTTACCATCGAAGCGATCCGGCGCATATTCGATGTCGAGGACAGGGGACTCCTCGAGGAAATGGCCCATGCCGCGCGTGAACTGACAAGGCGTCAATTCGGCCGGACCATCAGCCTCTATGCCCCTCTCTACATAGCCAACTACTGTCAGAATGAGTGCGTCTACTGCGGCTTTCACGCCTCTCAAAAGAGCATGCCCCGAAGCAAGCTCACCATGGAGCAGATCGACAGGGAATGCGCAGCGCTGGCTGCCACGGGGAACCGAAGTGTCCTCATCCTTACGGGTGAATCACGGTTCCATTCTTCTCCTCAATACATCCGGGAGGCGGTCACGATAGCGTCGCGCCATTTCTCCTATGTTGCCCTGGAAGTCTACCCCCTCGACGAAGAAGAATACAGGGAACTGTATCTTGCCGGAGTGGACGGGGTAACGCTGTATCAGGAGACCTATGACCGGGTCCGGTACGACGAGCTTCACCTCGCGGGTCCGAAAAAGGTCTATGATTACCGCGTCCAGTGTCCCGAGCGCATAGCCCGCTCCGGGATCAGGCACATATCGATGGGAGCACTCCTGGGGCTCACAGATTGGCGCAGGGACGTCATGGCTCTTTTCGAGCACGTCCGCCACCTCGAAAAGAAATATCCCGGCGTGGAGTTCGGTCTCGCCTTTCCGCGCCTGAGGCGTGTGGCAGACGACGAGCACCATTACCAGGAAGTATCCGACAGGGAAATGCTGAAGATCATGACGGCCGCTAGGCTCTTTTTCCCTCGCGTGGGGATAAGCATCTCCACCAGGGAGCTCCCTGAATTCAGGGATCGTATATTAGAGTTCGGCGTCACGAAGATGTCGGCCGGTTCTTCCACGCGCGTGGGGGGATACCTTGAAGGGGAAAACAAGTACGAAGACGGGCAGTTCGAGGTCTTCGACCCCCGCAGCTTCGACGAGATCAAGGCCATGCTCACCGCAAAAGGTTTCGACCCCGTGGTGACGGACTGGCGAAACATAGTGAACAGCTGAAAAGATGCTTACAGCGGCCAGGAAAGAACAAATACGTCAATTCCAGTTTTTGAAGTGTTATAAATTCGATTGAGGGTACTTCCTCCCGTCATTCCGGCGGAGGCCGGAATCCAGGAAAAGCGATGGGATCGAACCAGTTGGATTCCAGATCGAATCCCGGCTAACGGTCCCATAAAAGCGTTCCCTGAATGAGGAGTTGGTTTGCCGACTAGTTCCCGCCTGTTGCAGCCTGTCAGCATGATCGTTCTTACCGGAGGGCCCTGTTCCGGGAAGAGTTCTTCGCTTGCCTATCTTACGGAAAAGCTGTCCGACCACGGGTTCATGGTCTTTGTCGTGCCGGAGACGGCGACGCTGATCACGGGCAATGGCATCGACCGGCGGAAGATGGACAAGCCGGGCCAGATCGTCGTGTTCGAAGAGGCCATTTTCGACATGCAGATGTCCTTTGAGGATACTTACAAGCAGGCCGTCGCGCGGATATTCCCGGAACGCAGGAAGGTGATACTCCTGGACAGGGGTATCATGGACATCAGGGCTTTCCTTACGGACGAAGTTTTCAATGGGATACTGAAAAGAAAGGGGCTAACCCGGGCCGCGATCCGCCACCGGTATGACGGCGTCATCCACCTTGTCACCGCCGCGGACGGCGCGGCAGAATACTACACGGGCGAGAACAACTCCGCCCGCCTTGAAACCCCGGAAGAGGCCCTACGTATAGACTTGAGGACGCAGGAAAGCTGGCTCGGCCATCCCCGCTTCAAGATCATCGACAACAGCACGGATTTCCAGGGCAAGATCAAAAGGACATTCTCGGCGATTGCCCGGCTTCTTGGAATACCCGATGTACCTCCCACGAGGGAGAAATACCTGGTTGAGAGGATCGAAACAAACGCCCTGCCGGCCCATCAGAGGCTCGATATAGAACAGGTATATCTTCGTTCGAAGGACAAAAGGGAAGAGACGCGAATACGCAGAAGAGGACAGGACGGAACCTACTTCCATTTCCTGGCGAGGACGAGGCCCGCAGGCAGCCAAAACGTCCCTGTCGAAGAGGAAGAACTCATACCCGAACAGGAATACCTGAGTCTGACCCGTCTCATGGATCCCAGGACCGAGGTCCTCAGCAAGGAGCGCGTGTGCTTTCTGTGGAACAACCAGTATTTCGAACTGGACAGCTATAAAGGAAGGCATAAAGGACTCATGATGCTTCTTGTGGAGTCACAGGAACCACGGAAACAGGAAAGGGTGCACATGCCGCCCTTTGTTGCCGCAGGCAAATGTGTCACCCACGATCCCCGCTATACGGACAGGAACCTGGCCCGGCGCAAGTAGCGCATGGGATAGGGCATATACAGACTACAAAATAATATGCATAGGTTTTCATAGTGTGAATATGAGATGCAAAAGGATGCAGAAGCCTTACGTGAGTCCCTGTGATATGAACTATGATAACCGTCATTTCCTGTAATGTATGTGCTCAACGGTTGCAACAATCCTGTAAAACGTATTATCTTTAAGAGCATGACACAATCACCTACAGACAAGGGGATCATCGGCTTCACCACCACGGTTCCCCTCGAGTTGATCTTCGCCGCGGGATACGAACCATGCGACCTGAATAATATTTTCGTCACAGACCCTGACCCCGGACGTTTCATCGAGCGCGCGGAGCGTGACGGTTTTCCGAAGAGCATGTGCAACTGGATAAAAGGCATCTACGGGGTCATCATGGAACGCGAGATGGCCGGGGTCATAACCGTCATGGAGGGAGACTGCAGCAATACTCAGGCGCTCGCCGAGATCCTTCGCTACCGGGGGGTCCGGACAATCCCTTTTTCCTTTCCCTACGATCGCGACCCCGAGGTTCTCACGCGGGAGATCGATAAGCTGAAAAAGGAGCTTTCCACTGATGAGGAATCCCTTTCTGAGGTGGAGACGCAGATCACCGCGGCAAGGTCGAAGCTCTCCGAGATCGACGCGATGACCTGGAGCGAGCGCAACGTGACGGGCGGTGAAAACCATCTCTGGCTTGTCCGTTCCTCCGACATGCTCGGTGATGTACGGGAATATACCGGTGCGGCCGAGGAATTTATCGGAGCGGCACGCAAGAGGGAGAGGATGGAGGGGATACCGCTCGGCTACATCGGCGTTCCTCCCATCGTGACCAACCTTTACGAGTTCATCGAAAGCGTGGGCGGCCACGTGGTCTATAACGAAACCCAGCGGCAGTTCGCCCTTCCCTACGAGACTGCGGACATTGTCGAGCGATATCTTCTCTATACGTATCCCTACGGGATATTCGCGCGCCTTGGCGACATCGGACGGGAGGTTGAGCGGCGCGGAATACAGGGGATCATCCATTACGTTCAGGCTTTCTGTTTCCGGGCCATCGAAGACGTGATCCTCCGCGAAACCATACCCGTGCCCATTCTCACCGTCGAGGGAGACCTGCCCCGGGCCATCGACACACGGACCAAAATGCGCATCGAGGCATTCATAGAAATGCTTGAAGGAAGGCAATATTGACCGAAAGCGAACCTGGCCGGAAAGGGGCCGTCATGATAGGGGAGAAGACGAAACGTTTTCTCGTGGACCGTGAGGGCATCGGTTTTTTCAAGTCCGTTCTCGAATCGTACGAGGACGTCGCCATCTTTTCCGTCATAGACGGACAGCGGGGACTTATCGAGATCATTTACTCCTCCGGTTTCGAGGAAGATGTGCGGGGTATCGTGGCGGATATGGCAAACTACGGTATAGAGTTCAGGGAGGTTTCCGATGTTCAATGAGAAGAGAATACTAGGCGCGCTCATGGAGCGCTCCGGTGTCTATGCCGATATCTACGTGGACGAAAGGGCCTATACCCTCATCCAGCTCGAGTCCGGCAGGATAGAGAAGCTTGAGCGCGGCGAAGACGCCGGGGTCGGCTTGAGGGTAATCACGCCGTGGAAGAACTATTATGCCTCGACGAACTCCTTTGATGAAACCCACCTCGCGGACCTCGCGGCGCAGTTATCGCGGTACGGGGGAAACGCGGCCTCGGAAACCGTCACGATAGCGGGGGGCGAACGCGCGGCGTCCTATCCTTTTTCTATCGCAAGCGATCCGGGGGGTGTCTCCATTGAAGACAAGCTTGCCCTTGTGCGAGGCTTCGAGTCGATGGCCCGCAAGATGGAGTCCCGAATCACCCAAGTCCGCGTCATGTACCGCGATACCCGTCAGAATGTCAGGATCACGACCTCCGCGGATGGCGCGAGGCAGGACAGCCGCATACAGGTGGTCCTGACGGTTCTCCTTGTCGGCCGCGACGGATCCGAAATGCAGACTTCGTACGAGGCCGTCGGCGGCTTCTACGGTTTTGAATATTTTACCGCCGAACTCATGGAGGAGCTTGCAGTAAAAACCGTCAAGCGCCTCCAGGGTCTTCTGGCGGCGCGCGAAGCGCCCATGGGCATGAAGACGGTTGTGCTGGCCTCCGAGGCGGGCGGCACGATGATCCACGAAGCCATCGGCCATGGCCTCGAGGCCGATCTTGCCATGGAGGGGCTTTCCTGCTATAAAGGGCTCCTCGGGAGCCGGATAGCGTCGCCGCTTGTAAACGTTGTCGACGACGCGACGATCCCCCATATGCGGGGGACGTACGCCTTTGATGACGAAGGCATCCCCTCGGAGAGGACAGTCCTTGTCGAAAAGGGAGTCCTCACCAACTATCTCTTCGACCGGTTTCACGCCATGAAGCACTCCATGGTCTCTACAGGCAACGGCAGACGGGAATCCTACCGTTTCCGGCCGATCCCGAGGATGAGCAACACCATGATCCTTCCCGGCACTGACGATCCGGAAAAGATCATAGCGTCCGTAGACGACGGCATTCTGGTCGTCAAGATGGGAGGCGGCCAGGTCGATACGGTGCGGGGTGATTTCGTCTTCGAGATATCCGAGGGGTACATTATTGAAAAAGGCGCCGTAGGGCCCATGATAAAGAACGCCACCATGATGGGAAACGGATTGAAGGTCCTCAAGGATATTGACATGGTGGGCACGGACCTGGGATTCGGGATCGGCACATGCGGCAAGGACGGCCAGGGAGTGGCCGTGGCCGATGCGCAGCCCACATTGAGGATGCCCGGGATCATTGTCGGGGGTCGCGGCGGGTAAAGCGATGAAAACTCGTGCGCGAAGCCTGTTGACTGACCGGTTTTATCGCAAGCTCCTCGACAGTCTCCACGAGGGTGTCTATTTCGTCGACAAGGAACGCACGATCCTCTACTGGAACGATGCCGCCGAGAAGATAACCGGCTACAGCCGCAGCGAGGTCATCGGCAAACACTGCTGGGACAATGTCCTCATGCATGTCAACAGCCGCGGGACGAGTCTCTGCCAGGGCCACTGTCTGCTCGACATGGCGATGGAGCAGGGCACGAACGTGGATGGCAAACTGTTTTTTCATCACCGCGACGGTCACCAGGTCGCGGTCCTCGTCAGGACGACACCGATCCGTAACCAACACGGCAGGATAATGGGCGCCGTGGAGGTTTTCAGCGACAATTCCTCCACGGTGGATCTCGGCCGGAAGGTTCGCGAACTGGAGCGGATGGCACTGCTCGATCCATTGACGAAGCTGGGAAACAGGCGCTACGGCGAGATGAACCTGGCGGGGAAGCTCAGGGAATTGAAACGCTACGGCTGGCCCTTCGGGATACTTTTTATCGATATCGATAATTTCAAGGTTATCAACGACACGTGCGGTCATGACGCGGGCGACAGGATCCTGCGCACCGTGGCGGCTACCATCACCAATGGTTTGAGATCATCGGACATGGTCAGCCGGTGGGGCGGCGAGGAATTCGTTGCCTTTGTCGCCAATGTTGATGAAGAGAAACTGCTTCACGTGGGAGAAAAGATCAGGATGCTCGTTGAAAAGTCATCCATCCTCGTGGATGACACGGACAGGCATGTTACCATATCCATCGGTGCGACCATCGCCCGAAAGAAGGATTCAGCCGCCGCGATCATCAAAAGGGCCGACAGCCTTATGTACCGCAGCAAAAAGGAAGGCCGAAACCGCATCTCGATATAGCAAAGACGGTTTCGGGTTTCACATTCCGCGCTTCACGTCTCTTCGTCATTCCGGCGAAGGCCGGAATCCAGGAAAAGCTTTGATATGAAATGAAGCACACGTATGCGGGCACCATACACTTTTGGAAAGAACAGTTGGAAGCCCCTTTGTTTTGTATAGTTGTCCCTTACCTGCAGTCTCTCCTGGATCCCGGCCTTCGCCGGAATGACGAAAGAGAGACAAAGACCTTCACGCGGGGAAAAGGTGAGCCCAAAGCCTGAAACTCGCAGCCTTCTTTCATATCTTGAAGGACCTGAGTCTCCTCGCAGCCTCTATGATCTTTTCTTCCGCGATGGTGATTGAGATCCTGAAATAACCCTCGCCTGCGTCGCCGAAGCCGCTTCCCGGCGTGACCACGATGCCCGTTTCCTCTATGAGCTTCTCGCAGAAATCGGAAGAGGTAAATCCTTTCGGCACCTTTGCCCAGATGTAATAGGTGGCCTTCGGTCTCGTCACGTCGATGCCGAGGGTCTTGAAGGCTTCAACGACCATATCGCGTCTCTTTTCCAGCCTGCTGTTGAGTTCTGCGACGGATGCCTGGTCTCCCGTCAACGCCTCTATGCCTGCGTACTGGATGGCTTGAAAAGCGCCCGAATCGATGTTGGTCTTCAGCTTTCCGAGATTGTAGATGCCATCGGCACAGCCGACGGCAAAACCGATTCTCCAGCCCGTCATACAGTATGTCTTGGAGAGGGAATGAAATTCGAGGGAGTACTTCTTGTCCCTGTCAAATTCAAGAATGCTCCTAGGTTTGTATCCATCGTATGCGATCTCGCTGTATGCCGCGTCATGGCATACGAGGATGTCGTAGCGCTTTGCAAGTTCCAGTGTTTTTTCGTAGAAGGCGTCATCGGCGCAGGCACCGGTGGGATTGTTCGGGTAGTTTATGAAGAGGAGCTTCGCCTTTTTCAGGACGTCTTCGGGGATGTCCTCGTACCGGGGGAGGAATCCGTTCTCCTCAGTAAGAGGCATGATGTAGGGGGTTGCGCCGGCAAACATTGTGGCGATTTTATAGACGGGATATCCCGGGGACGGAACAAGGACCACGTCGCCTTCTTCCGCGTATGCCCAGGGTATGTGGGCGATACCTTCCTTTGAGCCGATGAGAGTGACCACTTCCGTCGAGGCATCGAGGTCCACGTCAAAACGTTTCTTGTACCACGAGGCGGCGGCCTGCCGGAATTCAGGCATACCCTCGTAGCTGGGGTAGCGGTGGTTCTTCGGTTCCTCGATCGCCTCTTTCATTTTAGCGATAATATTGGCCGGTGTCGGGATGTCGGGATCCCCGATGCCGAAATCCACAAGGTCCATCCCTTTCTTCCTGACCTCTTCCTTCTTCTTGTCTATCCGGGCAAAAAGATACGGGGGGATGTGTTCTACTCTGGATGCGGGTTTTACCATTCACAAACTCCTTAAGAAATAATCATAGCATCTGAACGCCTTGATATCACGACCCTTATGCCTGAAAAGCTGAATTTGATAGTTACAACATGTTCGCGGGTGCAATGTAAAGTCTTTTTTAAATCCGAATTTGTTTGAAAACGATTTTCCTGATATGTAACAATAGACCACATGAAAGCGGTTTTGAAGGGGCTGCCTTCCGATTTTCCGTTAACCGAAAGGCCGTACGAGGATATGGCGGGTGCGTTGGGAATCACGGGGCAGGCCCTGATTGACGAACTTTCGGCACTGAAGAGGGCCGGATACATCCGGAGGGTATCGGCCATGGTGGCGCACCGGGCTGTTTCCTATGAAGGCAACGCCATGGTGGTATGGCATGTCCCTGATGACGAGATGGAAAAAGCGGGCGCCGTCATGGCGGGTTTTGACGAGGTAAGCCACTGTTATGAACGCGGCACCGGCGGGTACTGGCACTACAACCTCTACACGATGGTGCACGCCAGGACCCGAAAGGACTGCATGGTCGTGATAGAACGGATGGCCTCACGGTCGGGTATTGGAGATTACCGGGTATTGTTCAGCACTAGGGAGTTCAAAAAGACGTCCTTTACGATAAAAAATGATTAAGACGATATCTGATAGATTCTGCGAAGAGGCGAGACAATGCATACCGGGGGGCGTGAACAGCCCCGTGCGTGCATTTACGTCCGTTCACGACCGGCCTTTCTTTGTCAGTAGGGCAAAAGGTTCCTATCTTTACGACGTCGACGGCAATACCTTTGTGGATTACGTCGCATCCTGGGGGGCGATCATTCTGGGGCATGCCGATGAAGGGCTCATCGCGGCGGTAACCCGTGCCCTCGAAGACGGAACCAGCTACGGGGCCTGTCATCCGCACGAGATCGAACTCGCGCGCATCATCATAGAAGCCTTTCCGTCGATGGATTGCCTGCGCCTCACAACGTCCGGAACGGAAGCCACCATGAGCGCTCTGAGACTTGCCCGCGGGTTTACCGGCAGGAACGGAGTCATCAAGTTCCGCGGATGCTATCATGGCCACGTGGACAGCCTGCTCGTGAAAGCCGGCTCGGGGCTTGCTACATTCGGCATACCTGACAGCGCAGGCGTGCCCGCCGACCTTGCAAGGCATACCTATGTGGCTGATTTCAACCGCTTGGAAACAGTGGAACACATAATGGACGGCAGTGACGATATCGCCTGCGTCATCGTCGAGCCCATCATGGGAAACATGGGTGTCATTCTTCCCGAAGAGGGTTTCCTCAAGGGCCTCGAGACCCTGTGCAGGAAGCGCGGTATCCTCCTCATTTTCGACGAGGTCATCACCGGTTTTCGGGTTGATTTCGGAGGGGCCCAGCATATCTACGGGGTCGATCCCGACATAACCTGTCTCGGCAAGATAATCGGGGGCGGTTTTCCCATCGGTGCATTCGGCGGGAAGAGGCATATCATGGACCGTCTTGCTCCTCTCGGCGACGTCTACCAGGCCGGGACCCTTTCGGGAAACCCGGTGGCCGTGCGGGCCGGTCTCTATGTGCTCGATTTTCTCAGGCAGAATGTCGATACGGTTTATGCCCGGCTTAAGGAAGCCGTTGAGACACTGGCAAACCGGATCGCGCCCATAGCCGCCCGCTATGAAATCCCCTACCGGGTAAACTCTCTGACGGGCATGTTCACGGGGTTTTTTTCCGAAGCGCCGATAACGGGCTACGATGCGGCAGCAGCATCCGACAGAGACCTCTACGAGAAATTTTTCAAGGCCATGCTGGAGGAGGGGATCTTTTTTGCCCCCAGCCAGTTCGAGGCGTCCTTCGTCACGCTCACGCTGGATCAGACGGAAATAGAACGAACGGTTTCTGCCTGCGAAAGAGTATTTCGCGGCATTCGGTCCATATAAATAAAGGAGGCGTTTCATGTCGAACACTCCGAGGGCTGTCGCCTATATTGACCTTGGCGCCCTCGAGGAAAATTGCCGGTCTATCAGGCGGCACTTAAGTCCAGGCGCCGGGCTTCTGGGTGTCGTCAAGGCCGACGCGTATGGCCATGGGGCCCTTGAGGTCTCGAGGAAACTCGAATCCATCGGCATCGATTACCTTGGTGTTGCGACCATAGATGAGGGTGTGGATCTCAGAAAGGGAGGTGTCAGGACGCCCCTGTTGATCATGAGCGGCCTCTTTTCCTGGGATGAGATCGAGCCTGTCGTTCGTTACGACCTTACCCCGGTTGTACATGATGAGGCGCTTCTTGCCCGGTTCGTGGCCCGGTCGAAAGGTCTCATAAGGCCTGTAAAGGTGCACGTCAAGTTTGACACGGGCATGGGCAGGCTCGGCTTTAAACCACAGGAGGCGGAAACGATCGCCGGAATCCTCAAGGGAGCACCGGGGTTGCAACCTGAAGGCATCATGACCCACTTTCCCGTATCGGAGGTGCGCGATGAATATGGCATTGGCCAGATAAAGACTTTCCGAAAGGTGGTCGACACCTTTAAAGCGGCCGGTTTCAACCCCCCGTACGTGCATATGAGCAGCAGCGGGGCCATCGTGAATTATCCCGAGGCCCATTTTTCACTGGTGCGGGCGGGCATCAGCCTCTACGGCTCTCATCCGTCCCGGGCCCTTGAAGAGTCCCTCCCGTTGAGGCAGGTGATG
Source organism: Deltaproteobacteria bacterium UBA5756 (assembly GCA_002418985.1). Classification (GTDB taxonomy): domain Bacteria; phylum Desulfobacterota; class Syntrophorhabdia; order Syntrophorhabdales; family Syntrophorhabdaceae; genus Delta-02. The sequence continues at coordinate 1,839 of DIFE01000155.1, read as the reverse complement.
AAGATCGTGGCCCGAATCGCTTTTTGCCGGGAATTCCCTGCCGGTGTGGCCTTGAGTTACGGCAGAACGTTTACCACAGACAAGGATGCGAGGATCGCATATATACCGGTGGGCTATTCCGACGGATATCCCAGATCGCTTTCCAACAAAGGCGTGGTACTGATTAACGACAGAAGATGCGGCATTGTCGGAAGGGTATGTATGGACTGGATCCTCGCCGACGTGACCGGCCTTGATGGTGTTGAAAGCGGCGGCGAGGCGGTATTGCTCGGCGAAGGCCGGGGGGAAGGGGTGCGGGTTTCCGCCAACGAGATGGCCGAGTACGCGGGGACGATCCCCTACGAGATATTGTGCAAGATTTCCAGGAGAGTTGTGAGGACCTATATTTAAGGGGCTCGCCCGAGACTCTGTCCGACCGTTCCTCGTGGTACTCGATCTTCTTGGCGGCATCGGCACTCTTTTTGCCAGGGCTCTGTATCTGGGTTTTAAAAGGCCCTTCAAGGTAAACTATATCTTCAAACAGATGGAATTCATCGGCGTCAACTCGCTCCTCGTCGTCGTCATCACGGGTCTGTTTACCGGGATGGTCCTGGCCCTCCAGTCTTCCTACGGTTTCAGAAAGTTCGGTGCCGAGGGGGTGGTGGGGGCCATTGTGGCTTTGAGCATGACCCGTGAACTGGGCCCGGTGCTGACGAGCCTCATGGTAACGGGGCGCGCCGGATCGGCCATGACCGCCGAGCTTGCCACCATGCGGGTCACGGAACAGATCGATGCGTTAAGGGTAATGGCCCTCGATCCCGTCAAGTACCTCGTCACGCCCCGCATGATCGCCTCTTTCCTCATGCTTCCGGTTCTCGCGTCGGTCTCGAATTTCGTCGGTATCATCGGCGGATACCTTGTCGGTGTCAAGCTTCTCGGGATCAATGAAGGGGCTTTTGTCAACAGGATCGAAAAAGTCCTCCAGTTCCAGGACATCTACAACGGTCTCATCAAGGCGGCCGTGTTCGGCATCATCATGAGCGTGATATGCTGTTACAAGGGATTTAACAGCAGGGGAGGGGCCGAGGGAGTGGGAAAGGCGACAACAGAGGCCGTGGTGGCATCGAGCCTCACTATCCTTGTCGCGGACTACGTGCTCACGTCCCTCATGTTCTGACAATGGATGCCATTGCCGTTACCATAAGAGATCTTCACAGGAGTTTCGGATCCCAGAAGGTCTTCGACGGGATCGATCTGGAGGTGGAGACGGGGAAGATCACTGTTATCATCGGCAAGAGCGGCGGCGGCAAGAGCGTTCTCCTCAAGCACATCATCGGCCTTCTCAAGCCAGACAGCGGCGAGATATGGATCGATGGCACCGAGGTCACACATCTCAAGGAAAAAGACCTCAACGCGGTGAGGAAGAAATTCGGCATGCTTTTCCAGGAGGCGGCTCTCTTCGACTCCATGAACGTCTATGAGAATGTGGCTTTCCCCTTAAGGGAGCACACCCATCTGACAGAAAAAGAGATAGAACGCACCGTAGGTGAAAGATTGTCGCAGGTGGGGCTTTCCGGTTTTGCCGAAAAGATGCCCGGCGAGTTGTCGGGCGGCATGAAGAAACGGGTCGGGCTTGCCCGGGCGCTGGTTCTCGACCCTGAAATGATCCTCTTCGACGAGCCGACGAGTGCTCTCGATCCCATCATATCCCTTACGATCCTCGACCTTATCAAGGAAACCCAGCTTAACCTCAGGAAGATATATATCGTCATCAGCCATGACATCCTCGGCATGTTCCGGATCGCCGACAAGGTGGCCATGCTTTATGACGGTCGGATCACATCTGTCCAAAATAATATA
>DIFE01000112.1 GCA_002418985.1 Deltaproteobacteria bacterium UBA5756 | reverse complement strand
GCTCAGGAAAGAGGTTGGCCTTTACTTTGTTTTGGACGGATGTGGATAATGGGAAAAGCGAAAAAAGATCCGTATTTTGCCCATAACCCATCACCCATCACCTATTACCTGTTTCTTTTTTTTCTACGTTATGTCATATTCAAATAAATATGGAAATCCCGTACCTTGAGCATTTCGGTTTCTCGGAAAAACCATTCGGTATGTCCCCGGATCCGTCTTTCTATTTCGAGTCAGCCGAGCACAAGCAGGCCATCGACTACCTGACCTTCTTTATTGCACAGCAGGAAGGCTTCGCCCTAATCTATGGCGATGTAGGTTCGGGCAAGACGACGATCTCGCGGATCTTCCTCAACACGCTTGATCGCGAGACCTATAATACCGCGCTTATCCTGAACCCGGTCGCCGATGAAGCGGAGTTCATGAAGGAGGTACTCAGCGAATATGGTGCCGCCGATATACCCGACACCAAAAAAGAGCTTTACGACAGGCTGAGGCACTATCTCCTGGAGGAGTTCCAGAAGGGCAAGGTCAATATTCTCCTTATCGACGAGGCCCAGCTTCTTTCCTATGACCTCCTGGAGTTCATCCGCCTGCTTTCCAACATAGAAACGGATAAACAGAAGATCCTTCATACCGTCTTTTTTGCCCAGCCGGAGTTTCTCGACAAATTGAAGGACCCCGTGATGCGCCATCTTTCCCAGCGCATCACCGTCACATATTGCATAAGGCCGCTCACCTATGCCGAGGTGAAGGCCTATATCAACTACCGCCTTTTCAAGGCAGGGGCCCGGGGGACTCTCGAGTTTCACGACCGGGCGATGAAGCTGATCCACACGGCGTCACGGGGTTATCCGCGCCTCATAAACTATATATGCGATCGCTGCCTTCTTGTCCTCTACGCAAGGTCCAGCTTCACCGTTGACAGCCACGTCGTGTCTAAGGTCATCATCGAAGAGAGCATCCCCCTTTCCACGACGAAACATACGAAAGATTCCAGGAGACTGGCGTTGAGGCGGCCCATCCTCACAGGAGGGATCATCGCCGTGGTCATCATAGGTGCGGCCGGTTATTATTTCATGATTACCGGCGCCCACAGATTCTTTTCACCCAAAGCGACCCCGCCCGTAAAGGCATCGGGCGCACCGGCCGTTCGGGTGCCCACTCCGGCCGTTCAGACCCCACCACCACCGGGCGGCACTACACCGGAGGTGGCACCCATAAAGGCCACCACCGGCACCCCGGCCGTCAAAGCGCCGCCGAAAACAGATATCGTTCTCAAAAGGGTCTACGTCGACAAGGAAGCGGCAAATGTCAGGCTGCTGCCCGACATCAATTCCGCCCGGATAGGCGTGATCGTCAAGGACGAGGCCCTGAAGGTGATCGCCGAAAAAACAGATCGCGATAAACAGAAATGGTACAAGATCAAACTCTACGAAGGCCGGGAGGGCTGGATCTCGGAAACGGTTGTGAGTGAGAAGATGGGTAATGGGAATAGGTAATGATAATGGGTAATTCTATACACGAGAACTGCCAGATCTCTCGAACGTTTCCACACGTTGAGTTCCCTGAACCCTGATATCTTCATTATGTAGGTATTACTTTTGACAGAACAAATAATGAAAAGTTTGCGCGCGGGGAATCACGATATGCCAGAATCTAATTTCTTTCCCATAACCCACATCTGTCCAAAATAATTTAAAGGTCAACCTCTTTCCGGACAGTCAGAGACCATCGCACAGTTCCCATATGTCCCCTCCGTCAATCCGCCCCCTTCTTCCTCCGTCATTCCGGCGAAGGCCGGAATCCAGGAGAGATCATGGATAAGGAATCACCATACGAAAGATATCCAACTGTCCCCTTCAAACACTGCGTGGTGCTTTATATACGTATGCTTCCTGTTGTATGAGAGTTTTTTCTGGATTCCGGCCTGCGCCGGAATGACGTGTAGAGAAACCCGGGATGACCTACAGAGAAGGTCTTGATATGCTGGACAGCATAAAGAGGAGAATCAATGACTGCCGGATAAGGCAACCTGGTTTNNGGGATTTACCTGTCCTGAATCATTGTTTTATAAGGAACGTATTTTGGGAAACGGATTATTTTGGACAGCAGTGACCTATAACCCATCACCTATTACCCATTACCCATCTTCTCACACATACCACATTTCCGCTTCGAAGGTTTCCGAGGGGACGGTAATTGCCAGGTAGCCTCTTTGAGGTATCCTGTCGATGGTCATTTCCTTCATCTTGAGGGAGAGCCAGACATCCACCTTGTCTTTTGGTTCTGTGCCGAGGGCGTCGAATGGCACTGAAAGTTCCAGGATGTCCTCGAAGGCCGCTTCAACGGGTACGTCGGCTTCCACGGACCTGTCGTGAACGCGGTATTCGATCTTGTGGTCACCTTTGCCGATCATCGCGATCTCGAAGGTGACGCCGTCCATTTCGTCCATGAAGCGTTTGTCGAGATCGATGCGCAGGAAGAGTTGCGACTCGCTAAACCCGTAGTAGCAGTCCTTTATGATGGAGACCGCTTCATGCATGGCGCTGCCGTGTCCTTTCCCCTCGATGAAGCCGGAGCCGATCCACTCGAAGTAGTTGGTCACCCTCCCGTCGATTATCGGACGGAGAAAATTGACAGGCTCCCTCACGGGGCGCGCCTCGCGGTCCTCGACTATGATCGGGATTGACAGTCTCTCGGGAACTTCCTTACCGAGATACCGGTACACGTTGGCCAGATTCTCCCGGAAAAGCAGGTCGAAGATCTCGTCGTCATTTGATGAATGCTCGTCGCCGTACCACCAGAACCAGTCGCTCCCCTCCGCTATATATATGGATTTCCAGGCCCGTTCGTTTGTATGTCCAGGGTCCTGTGCCTCGAGGAAGTTTCGGGCCTGTGCCAGGAGCGACCATGCCGCGTTGTCTTCTCTGTGGCCGATCCAGATGGAAAAATTGTGGCCGATCCATGATCCGGCGTGGCAATGGTAGAGATTTCCATAATCCTTTGCCGTCTCAAGGTATTCCGAGATGGTAACGGGTGTCATACCTGACTCGTGAAGGATGCCCTCGTAAAGATAGCTGAGAAAATCCCTTCCGTCGTTTTTGTAGCCTTCCCAGGCATTCTCACCATCCATTGCGATTGTCACCAGGGGCCTTGCGATCGTGTTCCCGATGGATTTGCCGATCGCTCTGAGCCTGTCCAGACAGTCCCGGGCCGCGTCCTTTGCGTCCACGCGGGAGTAATGAAATGATATGAGATCCGAAAGGGATTGATCCCGAAAGATGACCGTGATCTCCCGGCCGTTCTTTTCGTAGCGATAAGGCTTGTACAGCACCTCCGGATTGATGACATAACCATGTTCGTCTCGTCGCGCACCCCATTTCAAGCTTTCGAAGAGAATGTCCTCATCCGTCGCAAGCCACCTGATGCCCTGTTTCATGTAAAGCTCGAGGGCCTCGTCGCTGACAGAGCCCTCAGGAGGCCACATACCTTCGGGACGCCTTCCCATTATTTTCTCGAAAAGTTTGAGTCCATCAGATATCTGGCGGGATGCGTCGCCGGGCCAGGCAAAGGGCACATCCGGAAGTTTGACGCCTGGCATGGCCTCCCTGGCGGACTCGCTGCCGATAAGAAGCGGTATGATGGGATGATAGAAGGCTGATGTGGATAATTCCACGATCCCCTGCGAGGCAAGGTCCCGGTAAAGAGGCACGATTCCCTTCAGAATATCCTTCTGAACACCCCGGAGGACCTCTTTGTCTTCCTCTGTGAAGCTTCGCCCCTTTTCTTTGAGATATTTCAGACCGTCACAGGTTTCGAAGAAACCGGGGTCCGTCCAGGCGAGGAAGAAGAGGATCTGAAGGTCCCCCAGTTCATCCTCGCTGAAGTACCCGGTGATCTTCCGCATGCCATCCCTGGGGGAATAGAACCCGCGTTTAGCCAGAAGCTCATAATATCGGGGGAAAGGCCGGATCATATTTTCCCAGTTGGCGTTGAAGAAGTTATTCAGGAGGAAGACCTTGTCATCCTGTGAAAGTTCCGAGGGATGTTTCTTGAACACTTCGACATACCTGTCCTTCACACCCAGGTCTTCGTAGTCCACCAGCTGTTCGAGAAGAGACGGCACGAAATTGAAGTTCTGCTTCATGCCCGGAAAATCTTTGAGCATGGAACCCATGTCGTAGTAATCTTTGGTCCCGTGCAGGAGAGTCCACGGGAGGAGATATTCTCCCGTGAAGGTGTTCTTGTAATAAGGCTGATGCATGTGCCAGAGAAATGAGATGTACATTCCGTCCATATGGTATTATCGCTTACGATCCCGAATGGTTAATGCTATTGAACTTCAATGTGGCGAAGGGTTATGTCCTGCCCGATCTCAATAACACCGACTGTTCCCCTTGCCGAATAACCACCCCTGTAGCTTCCGGGATTGAAAAGGACAATTCCTCCTTTGATTACGTTTAATGGCACATGCGTATGGCCGAAAACGATTATGTCCACATCCGAAAATGCGTGCAAGACCGAATCTTCAAGGCCCCGCGGTCATCCCCACCCGTGGATGATGCCGATTCGCCTGCCTGCAATCTCCTCGATACGCTTCTGAGGGAGGGCAGCCTGCAGGCCGGGATCGTCCATATTACCCCTCACGGCCCGAAGGTCCCAACCAGAAAGATAATCCAGCACATTCGAAGACGTCATGTCACCGGCGTGAATCATTACGTCGACATCACCGAAAAGAGTCGTCATGTGACGCCTGAACCCTTCTGTCGCATATTCAAGATGGGTATCTGAAATGACCGCGATCTTCATCTGATGAATAACTCTATAAGAAAACAGGGAGAGTGTCAAAAACAAAGTGCCTTCAAGTCTTAACGGCCTGTTGCCCAAACCGGTCCACCCGCTCACCAGCGGAACCTTCGGGGCGCGAAATAGAGCGAACAGCAAAAGATTGTCTCACGCCCGCTTTGCCCTTCGGGCTCGCTGGAGGCATAGAAGAGAGGATTGGAGGAAGCCTTAAAGAATTGCGTCCAGATCCCTAGAAAGACGGGATCAGGCCGCACTTTGCACGCCTGCGGCGGGAATTCACCATTGATGTTTTCGGGTGGTGGTCATCGTTGTGGGACAGGTCTGAGAGAAACGTCAGGTTCTTTTTCTTCCCGGGTAGCGGGATCGAAGATTCCCGGGAATTTTAGTATTCTCAAATTCCCGGGAAGGTCTTTAGTCTTCCTCGTCATGCTCTCTTCTATGCCTCCAGCGAACCCCCGAGAGGGGGTAAGGCGGGCCCCGTTTGTTACGGGATAAACGTGAGAACAAGGTTTTTAAGGTCGTTTGTTACGGGATAAACGTGAGACAAATCTTTTAGAAGGAGGGTTTGGGCAACAGGCCGTTAAGACTGTCCAACCCGGCATGAGGATCGGACAGTCGGCATAGGGCCGCCGAACCACGGCCATTGGTACATGGCCATCTGCATTGACAGGACGCCTTGCGGGGTGTTAGACTAGATGATGAAATTATTAAAGAAAATCCCCTTGAAGTTCAATATATATCTTCTAAAAGAACTCTCAAGTATCCTGTTTCTCTCTCTGGGCATCCTCACTTTCATTCTTGTTTTATCCCGCCTCGGCAAGATTGCCGATCTCATTATCAACAAAGGGGTGGGGCTCAAGGATATCTTTGCGCTCATAGCCTTTTCCGTGCCGCCCTACCTCACATTCACCCTTCCCATGGCTTTCCTTCTTTCAGTCATCGTCGTGCTCGGGAGACTTTCGACGGAAAACGAGATACTTGCCCTCAAGGCAAGCGGAGTAAATCTCAGATGGCTTTTCGCACCCATAGCCTTCGTGGGTCTCATTATCACCATCGGTGGGCTCTTCAATACAAATGTCCTGCTTCCCCACTGCAGCGGCTTGTTCAGGGAAACCCTGATCAACGTGGTAAAGAAGGGCATTTCCGTGGATGACAAGGAAGGTGTCTTCAACGACAGTGTACCCGGTGTCGTCATCTATATCAACAAAGTAGATACGGCAAAACGGTCCCTGACAGGCATAGTCGTATCCGACGACCGCGACAAAACCGTAAAACAGACCATTTCCGCAAACAGCGGGTTTGTCCATATCGATCCGGACACCTTCGACCTCTATTTCATGCTGCACAACGGCAGCCTCCATCGCTGGGAAAAGGCGACCGATACCTACCGCAACGTGAGCTTTCAGGACTACACGTTCACCATGAACCTGTCTCAGATGGTACCGACGGGAGGCGTCAGCAGAAAGCTGGCATACGAGATGGACCACAACGAGCTGAAAAAGGCACTTGCGAAAACAACAAATGAAAACGACCGGTACGATCTGCTCCTTGAGATCTACAAGAAGATATCCTTGCCCCTGTCATCTCTTGCCTTTATCATACTTACCGTTCCCCTCGGGGTGAGACGGAAGGTGGAGGGAAAGTTTTCGGGGACACTGTACAGCTTGCTGTTGTTCATTTTTTATTATGTACTTATGGCCATGACGGACAGCCTGGGAAAAAACATCCACGCACCGCCCTACCTCATAACGTTCCTCCCCAATGCGGTGATACTCGGGATGGGCCTTTATCTGGTGAGGAGCCTTAATAAAGAAGAGCACGTAACCATATCGCAAAGATTAAAATACCTGTGGGTTTATTGTCTTGAAAAAGTTAAATAGATACCTTTTGTACAGCGCTATCAAGTACCTTCTTATCGCCCAGCTGGCGGGCGTCAGCATGTTTCTGGTCATCGAGTTCTTTCAGCATACGGACCGTTTTACCGTCTCGCTGCATGCCTTCACGATGGTCGTACTCTATATACTGCTCCTGCTCCCTTATTACTTCAATCTCATTCTTCCCCTGGCCTTCCTGGTTTCCATGCTGATCGTGCTCATACTCATGATCCGGGGCAACGAAATGATCGTCGCGCGGACCTCGGGAATCAGTACATTATCTTTGATGAAACCCTTTGTAGGCTTTTCCCTGCTACTGGTATTGGTGTCCTTCGCTTTGGCGGAATGGATAGTCCCTCTCTCGGCCAATGCCTCGAATTATATTTACCAGGTCAAGATCCGGGGCGAAGAGTCACACGTCTTCATAAAAAATGACAGGATATGGTTCAAGAGGGATCAAAATATCTGCAACATAGACTTCTTCGATACCAAGAAAGATATCATCAAAGGGCTCGCGGTCCTTGAACTGGACAACAATTTCGCGGTGATCAAGAGGACTGACGCCCAGCAGGGCATATGGAAGAACAATACATGGCATTTCACCAATGTGGCTGTAAGAACATTCGAAAAGAATGGCAATATCACGAAAAAGACATACCCCAGGATGACCAATATCATCAACGAACCACCATCGGTCTTCAAGATCGTGGAGAGAAACCCCGAGGAGATGAGCTACCGGGAATTGTACCGCTACATTTCAAGGCTCAAGGAAGACGGTCACGATGTGAGGCGGTACCTCGTAGACCTCTATAACAAGATCGCTTTTCCCTTCATCAATCTCATCATGGTATTCGCCGCATTCTCGGTGGGCCTGAGATATACGAAGACGAAACATGTCTCCGCGGGCATATTCTCCGGCATCCTTGTAGGCGCGCTGTACTGGTTTTTTCATTCCATTTCGTTGTCTTTGGGCTACTCGGAGATCTTCCCGCCGCTTTTTTCGGCGTGGTTCTCCAACCTTGTTTTTATTGCGTCCGGTGTCATCGGTATCGTGACATTGAGAACATAGATTACTAGCGTATGTTTTGTTACAAGAAAGGAGTTTTCATTTGCGAGCATATCTGGATATTGAAACGGACAGAAAGGGGAAAATATGTGTCATCGGGCTTCTCGTGGAAAACAACGGTTTTCTCCAATGGTATGGCGAAGATATATCATCGGAGATAATCGAACGAGAACTTTGTAACGTCAAGACCATCGTGACCTTCAATGGAGACCTCTTCGATCTCCCTCACATGAAGAAGTGCCTGAACATCGACCTGCAGACCAACTTCATCTCCCGGGACCTTTTCAAAGACAAGAAAAAGCTTGGTATCAAGGGCGGACTCAAACAGCTTGAAAAAATGTTCGGAATAGAACGCAAGACTGAGGGAGTCAATGGCTATCAGGCAATGTGGCTCTGGGAAAAATACAAGAAACACGGGAATCAGGAAGCTTTGAAACTGCTTCTCGAATACAACAAGGAAGATGTCGTCAACCTCACCAGGCTTGAAGAGATCATCGATCAGCTTGGAGGTGGCACTCCATGACAGAACAACCTTTCGAGATCGATTCACGTTATAACAGGATAAGCGGCATCATGATCATCCCGCCGTCAAACAAGCGGCTTCCCTGCGCCATTCTCTCCCACGGTCTCGTCAGCTCCAAGGAAAGCTCGAAATACATGGCCCTTTCCGAACGGTTTGCCGAGGCGGGAATAGCTTCGTGCCGGTTTGATTATCATGGCTGTGGTGAAAGCGGCGGGAACATAGAAGAAACCACTTTGTCCATCAGGCTGGACAACCTGAATGCCATTACAGACTATGTCCTGTCCCATCCCGGTGTGGATCCTCAAAAGGCGGGCATCATAGGCAGCAGTTTCGGCGGTTCCACGGCCCTTCTCAAGGCCGCCCGCGACGAACGAATCCGCTGTCTGTCTCTGTGGGCTACACCTTATATGCTGGAGAACAAAGAAGACGGCACCATTTCGGACATTGTCTTCAAGGAAACAATATTCACGGACTTCCAGTCATACGACATACTGGCGGAGGCACGAAAAGTCTCTCATGCCCTCGTCATACATGGAGAGGCAGACGAAGTGGTCCCCTGCGCAGAGGGAAAAGCCATTTACAAACGCCTGAGCAAACCAAAGGGCATCGAGATCATCAAGAGCGGCGATCACATCTTTTCCGCAGATGCCCACAGGAACAAGGCCATAACCCTGGCCCTCAACTGGTTCAGAAGATACCTGATATCGGACGGCGGTACTTAAAGACGCCTTGAACAGCTTGATCCGTTAGAAGGCGTCCATTTTCCTGGCCTCGGCTGGAAACCACACGGGCCATCGGATTCTAATCCCATGACCCATAACCCATTGCCCATAACCCGATTTATGTATCTTAACGTTCGAGCGGTTCCGGCGGCTGAAAATGTTTATCGTTTTTATGTTTGTCGTTTCTTAGTTTGACCCTGTCCCGGATGAGCTCTCCGAGAACATTACTGAGCCCGATGCCCAGCGCCAGGGACATGGTCAGGACGATCCCGCCGAAGACTATGAGGAAACTCACCGTAACGATCGTATTTCCCAGTCCGATATATTCGAAGACAATCCCGAAGGTGATAACGATGAGGAGGATCCTCACGCCTTTCGCAATGAAATCGGCATATTTGATTTTGGCATTCTCGCAGGCCAGGTAGATGATCCTGGCGAGGAAATTACCGAATATTATCCCGATGATAAGAATGACCAGCGATACAATGATGTTCGGAAGGGCCGAGGAGATCCTTGAAGCATACTCGGAAAACTGAGTGATGCCCATGTAATTGAGTCCGAACGACAGAAAAAGAACTATAAAGATCCAGTAGACGATCTTACTCAGGATGAGAGACGGAGGACTCCTGATGCCGCCTTTTTCGAGGAAGGTGATGATCCCTGCATCCTGCGCCCATCTGTCAAATCTGAAAAGGACCAGGACCTTGCCTAAGAGCTTCTTGATGAACCAGCTGATGATAAAACCCAGGATCATCACAATGACCATGACGATGATACTGAGAAAAACTTCCTGGAAATTATCAAAAAGATCCAGGAACATATCCTGGAAAAACTTCATTATTTCTTGCATGGGAACATATTATGCAATGTATAAGGCCATGTCAATGGAAATTGGGCGCTTATTTTTTTGTTGACATTCCCCATTGATTCGTTTAGGAAATTGTAAAAATTGAAAGGAGGGAGAATTCATGCCTGCAAAAGTTGACCAAGATGCCTGCACGGGTTGTGGAGCCTGTGCAGAGATTTGCCCCGCCGATGCTATCACTGTCGATGACACGGCAAAGGTCGATCCTGAACTGTGCACAGAATGTGGTGCGTGTACAGAAGAATGTCCTGTAGAAGCTATTACTTTAGAAGAGTAATCCTGGCTGATTCGATCCGCAAATTATAAAAGGATGGGGTAACCACCCCATCCTTTTATCGTATTCCACTATTTATTCTCTTTACTAGATTCCCTTTACAACGATCTCTGAAAGATCAAGGGCCTTCATCGTTTCGATCTTCTCCTTGTCCTTGATGGCGTCTTCCATCATGATAAGGCAATACGGGCAAGCCGTTACAACGGTGTTGGCCTGCACGGCGATGGCTTCATCGATTCTTGCATGGTTGATGCGTTTGTGGTGTTCTTCCATCCATATCCGGCCGCCGCCGCCGCCGCAACAGAAGCTCTGGTTGTGGTTTCTTCCCATCTCCTCGTAGGTACCTTTGGTGACCTTGTCCAGAACGCTGCGGGGCTGATCGAAGATACCGTTCACCCTGCCGAGATAGCATGGGTCGTGGAAGGTGACTTTCCCTTCCAGGGCGGGATTCACTTTGAGCTTCCCTTCGTTGATCAGTTTGTAGATGAACTCCGACTGATGATAGACTTCAAAATTGCCGCCAAGCTGGGCATACTCCTTCTTGAGGGTCGTGTAGCAGTGCGGGCATGTGGTTATGATCTTCTTGATCCCGATCTCATTCAGTAGCTCCACGTTGCCCTGAGCCGTACCGAGGTATTGCTCTTCGTTGCCGCACCGCCGTGAGGGGTCACCGCAGCACATCTCGTCCGTACCCAGTATACCGAAATTGACGCCCGCCTGATTAAGAATCGTGGCGAAGGACCTCGCTACTTTCCTGTTCCTGTCATCAAGAGAGGCAACACATCCGACCCAGTAGAGGTAATCCACTTCCTGCTCGGCGGCGTTCCTGATATCCAGGCCTTCGGTCCATCCCAGCCTCTCTTTCTTGCCCATTCCATAGGGGTTATTGTTCTTCTGCAGGTTCTTGAAGAGAAGTTTTGTTTCCGATGTGGTCTTGCTGAGCGTAAGGGTAAGATAACGTCTCATTTCTATGTTCTTATCGAATGTAGGGATAGAGACCGGGCAATTGACCTGGCAGGCCATGCAGGCGGTACAAGACCACAGGGTCTCTTCCAGGATTGTCGTATCGATGATGCCGTCTTCATTTTTGATGCCGGCACAGTAGCGTTCCCACTCACCCTTGAGATCCTGGATGAATTTCTTGGGTGAGAGCGGTTTTTCCGTATTGTAGGCGGGGCAGAGATCCTGGCAGCGTCCACAGCGCGTACAGGCATCGAGGTCGAAGATCTGCCTCCAGGTAAAACCATTTATGCTGTTGATACCGAATTCCTCGGCGTTCTCGAAATCTTCGATGGGTGCTACGGCACCCCTCGTGCCCTCGGGAACATCTTCGACACCCCTGAACATCATATTCAAGGAAGATGTGATGATGTGAAGCAGTCTGGAGTAAACGATATAAGCAAGCAGACCGAAGGAAATGACCATGTGGAAATACCACAATACCTTATGGGTCGCCGTGATCGCTTCCTTGGGCATCCCGGCAAAAATGTAGGCGGTGAGGTAACCCAAAAAGCTCCACTTCTCAAAATCAGGCATTGCATAGGCAATTCTTGCGCCTTCCGCGAGGAAACCGGTTACGAGGACGACGAGTATCCAGGCCAGGACGATGGCGTCGTCGGGCTTGTTGTCGAGACGCGTCGGTTTCTGAACATAGCGCCTGATAATGGCCATCACTATGCCCACGATCGCAATGAGGCCTCCGAGATCAAGGAAGAATGAGAAGATAAGATAGAAGCCACCCTTGAGGAACTGGACTTTAAAGAAGAGATCCGTGAAGTCCGCCTGTATTGCGACAAGAGCCGTGCCTATCGTAAGCAGCAGGAAGCCCCAGAAAATGAAGAAGTGCATCCATCCGGGGAAGGCTTCGCGCAGAATGGATTTATGGAAGATCCCGTTCGCGATGAAGTATCCTATGCGCTCGCCAAGTCTCTTTTTAAATTCTATAGGGGAAGGCTTCCCTATTTTCCACATGGCATAGCGCTTCTTTAGCCCCACGATCAAAATGATAAAAGTGATGATCATGAACGCGTAACTGATCCATTGCGCACCAGTGTCCTTCACGTTCCAGAATATCTCCCTACCGATATCCACCATAAACTGGCCTCCTGAGGAATTTTTCGTATATTATCATTACAAAGTACCTTTAAAATCAACAAAAATGTGATCGATTTCACGAACCATGGGCCGCAATGCTCCGAGTTTCCATTCCCAGAGGGCTCTCGCTGCGGACCATTGGATTTTCTGAGACAAATAAGGGGAAATTTTTCTTGACATCTTTTCGTCCCGTTTGGTATTTTAAACCCAATACCAAACCAACAAAGGAGTTCTATGAGAAGTAGGTTGACTCTTTGTGCACTCTGCCTCGCCATCCTACTTATGGGATTTCCTTTCGTCATCAACGCAGCACAGGTCACACACAGCGTAAAACGCGGCGATAGCCTCCACGCCCTGGCAAAAAAATATGGCGTCTCCGTGAGCCATCTCAAGAATGTGAACAGCCTCCGTTCAAACAAGCTATCACTCGGACAAACAATCGTCATCAAGGATGAAAACGAGCGGATCGCGAAAAAAGAATCCCGGAACAGGCTATCCACGAAAGCGATAAAGGCGCAGGTGAGAGAGCGGGAGGCGCAGCCTGTCATATCCGAGAACGATGATCAGTTTATCGAATACAGGATCAAACGTGGCGACACCCTCGACAAGATAGCCAGCCGGTTCAACGTTGAGGCCGACGAACTGATCGAAAGCAACAACCTTACCTCAAGAAAAAACAGAAAGCTCTCTCCGGGAAGGACTCTTCTTATTCCCAGGATCACAGAGGAAGATGACGGCAGCGACAACATCGTCACTTTTAAAAGCATCGCCATGAAACCATGGAAAAACAGCGACGAGAAATACATGCTCGTCAAGGTCGCGAAGAGTTTCATGGGCGCGCCTTACAAATACGGCGGCAATACGTTGCGCGGCCTCGACTGTTCGGCATATGTAAAGAAGATCTACGAGATTTTCGACGTGCAGCTTCCGAGAAGCGCCCGGGAGCAGTACCAAGTGGGGTCCAGGATCTCCCGGGAAGAATTGGCCGTCGGCGATCTCGTTTTCTTCAAGACCAGAAGGTATGCAAAGTATCCTACCCACGTAGGCATTTTTATTGGTGATGGCAATTTCATCCATGCCTCATCCGGTAAAGGCCGTCTGGGCGTGAAAATAGACTCTCTTGGTTCCAACTATTACTCCGGGGCTTTTATCGGCGCCACCCGTATAAAGAGCGAGGACACGAGCCACGGACCTGAAGCGACACAACCCACGGAAAAGCCCAGCAACAATTCCTGACATTCCATGTGACAAATAAAACTTTTCTCGTAGTCTTTTCCCCGTTGGTTTATCCTGCCGCAACCCATGCACATTGACTGTTGACATAGTCGATACATCTGTGGTGAAATAGCAACCAGAAATGGCAAGAAAAAGAGAGAAAGAGATTATCCATAGGCCGGATATCCTTGTTCAGGCCTTCGATTCCGTCTCAACGTATATCAGAGTCAATACAAGACAATGCCTCTACGGACTGGCCGCGCTTATCGTCGTTGTGGCCGTCGTCGTATCATATGCGGTATATGCCCATTACCAGGATCAGAAGGTGCAGTACCAGTTGGCTCTGGGCATAAAAGCGGTGGAGATGTACGGACAAACCAGGGCCCCGGCCGACATCGACAAGGCGGAAGGCATCTTCCAGAGAATCGTCTCCGGCTCAAGCGGCAAATCCCGCTATATCGCCAAGTTGTACCTTGCCAATATCAACATGGCCAAAGGAAAGCGCGAAGAAGCGATAAAACTATATCAGGAAGTCTCGCGCAATTCCTCAAACCAGACCTTGACCTACCTGGCCGACAAGGCCATCAACAGTACCGAAAAGAAATAACAGTAAATAGTGAAGCGCAAAGAGCAAGGGGTAAGGTGTAAAGGTATTCCTTACGAGTAGAGGGCCTTCACCGGTTCGTACTTGGTACCCTCCATGGCCGGATAAATTCCTGCGAGGACGCCTATCACCATGCTTATGATGAGGGCCAGTGGGATGTTCATCGAAAAGACGATGGGGAAACCCCCGATGATATCGACGATTATGGTGATCAGAAAACCTGTGACAATACCTCCAATACCTCCCACCAGGGCCACAATGACCGACTCCGACAGAAACTGGATAATAATGTCACGTTTCTTTGAGCCGACCACCCGTCTGATTCCAATCTCCATCTTTCGCTCCGATATGGAAAGGAGCATAATGGCAAAGATACCGAGACCGCCTATCAGGAATGATACCGTTGAAGCAATGACGGTAAGAACAGAGACAAGTCGTATGCCTTCTTCCTGTGTCCTCAGGATGTCCTCCATGGTGAAAATGGAAAAATCGTCCTTCTGCTCCGGTTTTGCGTTGTGGATCTTTCGTATGAAGCCCCTGAGGGTCGTCTTCATGCCGGTCAGCGAGTAACCGTCCTCAACCTGAACGTACATCCCTTTTATGTAATCGACATTGCTGTAGCGTCTCATGAAGGCATTGAGCGGGACATACACCTGCAGGTCCTGGTCCTGACCGGCAAAGTCCGTCCCCTTTTCCTGCATGACCCCAACGATTTCGGTGGGAACCCGAAAGACGAGGATATTCTTGCCTATGGGATCCTCATTGGGGAAAAAATTCTCGAAAACCTTATATCCGATGACGGCCTTCTTCTCGGCCTTTGCGTCCTCTTCTTCCGTAAAATATCTGCCTGTTACAAGGTCGATGTTGCGGATATCGAAAACCTTGTTGGTGATCCCCGATATGCTCACCGTGAGACTGCTGTCCCTGTATCGCGCGGGATAACTCATGTCAAAATAGGGAACTACCTCCACGACACCGGGAAGAGATTCCTTTATAAGTTGGGCGTCCTTCAACTTCAGCGTCTTCGACTCGGAGAATTGCCGGGTGCTTCTCCCCGCCGCAAACACAAGACCCGCCCGCACGATCACCAGGTTTTTGCCGAATTTTCCGATCTCCGCTTCTATCTTTTGCTTCATGCCGTTGCTTATATTTCCAAAGGCGACAAGGCTCATAACCGCAAAAAGAATGCCCAGAAGCGCCAGCGTCATCCTGGCCTTGTGAACGACCAGATTCTGAAAGGCTATCCTGAGATAAAATGAAATGGTATATCTCATCCCCGTATAGCCTCTATGGGTTCTATCCTGCTCGCCTTCAGCGCCGGTCTTAATCCGGACAACACCCCGGTGAGAAAACTGAAAAGAAGTGCAAAAAAGACGACCTTAAAGGAAAACATCATCGGGATGTCGAAAAGCTTTTCGAAGGTGCTCCCGAGGATAACGCTGAGCAATATTCCTGCGACGCCGCCGATAAAGGTGATCAGAATCGACTCAAAGAGAAAGGACAGGAGGATGCCTTTCCGGGTTGCTCCATATGCCCTCCTGATACCGATGTCTTTTTTGCGCTCCTGAATGGTTAGATAGAACAGATTGGCCAGCACGAAACCGCTCACAACGAGGGCAACGATCGATGCCGTCCCGAGAAAAAGGAGGAGAGATCCGGAGATAACCGTTACAAAAGCCAGGATATCCTTGGAACTCCTGATCGTAAAATCGTCGTCAAGGTTCCCCGTGAGACCGTGGCTCGCCCTTAGCACGTGTCTTATGTCTTCGATTGTCCTGTCTAGGTCCCGGTGTGTTTTCACGCGTACCGCGCTCAAATACCGCTTTTCATTGACGATACGGGAGGTCACCGTCGTCAGCGGCATTATCACCCTGTCGTCCACGTGCGGCCCTCCGACACTTCCGCCCCGTTCCTCGAGCACCCCGATCACCGTTGTGGGAAGCTTGCCGACGACAATCGTCTTCCCGATGGCATTCTCACCCCTGAAAAGTTCCTCGTAGACCTTGGCACCAATGATGCACACAGCCTCGGCCCTGTCATATTCATCCTCCGTAAAGACCGTTCCCGCCTGGAATCCCCAGGAAAAGGATTCAAAATAGTTCGTTGTGGAACCGACAGCCTGAGTCTGCCAGTTCCTGTCTTTGTATCGCATCATTACATTCCGCGCGGAGTAGATCTTCATTATGTCGTAGATACCCTCCACCCGGGCGATAAGGTCGGCATCACCCGTCTTGATGCTGCTTGTCCGTATCCTTGCGGCACGCTGCCTCTCTCCGCCCCCGAAGACCATGATCGAATCGGGCCCCAGGGCCTCGAAGATCTCCTGTGCCTTCTTGTTCGCTCCATCGATGGTGGTGATGATTATGCATATGGAAAGAATGCCCAGGGCCACGCCCGAAAAGGAAAAGATCACCCTCCCCCGGTAGTAATAGAGGATCTTGACCACCTCTTCGATGAATTCCCTAAGTTGTGATATCTTCTGAAATAGCGCCATCATCTATCCTGACCAGACGTTTTCCAAAGGTCGCGAGCTTGGGATCATGGGTCACCACGATGATCGTCTTGCCTTCTTCGTTGAGCATCTGGAAGAGGTCCATGATTTCGCCGCCCGTCTTCGAGTCAAGGGCCCCTGTCGGTTCATCGGCAAGGATTATCTCCGGGTCGTTGACAAGCGCCCTCGCTATGGCAACGCGCTGTTGCTCGCCTCCGGAGAGCTGCGACGGTTTGTTGTGTATCCTCTGTTCGAGGCCAAACTTCCCGAGCAGCATTTTTGCCTTCTTGCGGGGATGCTTTATGCCCTTTTTCGAGTAGACAATGGGTATGAGGACGTTTTCGATCGCGTCGAGGTAGGGAAGGAGAAAGAACTGCTGAAAGACAAAACCAATGTATGTGTTCCTCATATCGGCGAGCCTTTCATCATCCAGCCCGTCAACGCTGGTACCGGCGAAGGTGTAATCGCCCTCGGTCTGCTTATCGAGGAGGCCGATAATGTTCATGAGCGTCGTCTTGCCCGAACCGGACACACCCATGAAAACCACGAACTCTCCTTTGGTAATCGAAAGATCGATGCCCTTGAGGATCGGCAGTTCCCTGTCCCCGACGAAATAACTCTTCCTGATATTTCTAAGATCGATCACTTTCTGGGGCTCGCGTTGTTCTGCGGCTTCTTTGCGGCCGGCGCTACGGATGGTACTATGACCTGCTCGCCCTCGGCAAGACCCGATGTTACCTCGGTATACTTCTGGTCTCTGACACCGGGCACAACCTCCCGGCGAACTGTCTTGCCCTCGGATTTCACGTACACGACATTTTTCCTGTCTTCGAAACGCAACGCACCGTTGGGCACAACGATCACGTTGGTTTTTTCCTCGATGACGATCCGGACATGGCTTGTCATTTCGGGTTTGAGCGTCAAGGCATCTTTTGGATCGATCTTGACGATTGCGAGATAGTATACGATATTCTCCTTTATCTCGGGCTGAGGATAGATTCGGTCTACGACGCCTTTGTATATCCGGTCGCGGTACGCGTCGACCCAGTACTCCACCTTGAGGCCGGGCTTTACCCGTCCGATGTCGGTTTCGTCGACGTATATCCACATCTCGAGCTTCACGGGATCGATGATGGTTATCAGATTCGGTGCGGAAAGGCCCGAAACCACTGTCTCACCTTCCTGGGTGGCGACGGCGGAGATGTATCCCGATATGGGGGCATAAATCCTGGTATAGCTGTGGCTCACCCTGAGCGCTTTAAGCTTCTCCTGGGCCTCTGCTACCTTCGCCTTGCCCAGTTCCACCTGAGCGCGGGAAACGTCCAGCTCTCTTTTTGCCTTCTCCACGCTGTCCTTCGTCGTGTACTCTTTCTGAAGAAGACGCTGTTCTCTTGCATAGTTTGTCTGATTATAGGCATCCTGGGCACGTTTGGCCTCAAGATCTCTGCGCTGCTGTTCCACCGCGGCCTCTAAATTACGAATATTGGCAAGGATCTCACGATCGTCGATCTCGACGATAAGCTCTCCCTTTTTGACGAAGTCACCGACCTGGAATTTGAGTCTCTTCAGCGTGCCCGTCGCACGTGTGCCAACCTTGACAATAGCGCCCACCTGCGACTTGATTATGCCCGTCTGCTCCGTTGAATAGACAACGCTGGCGCGTTTTGCGGTAAAGGGTTCGCCTGTCTTTTGTTTCTCGCCTTTTCGCGTGGCGAAAAACACGATAAGAATTACAACACAGAGAGCCGCAACCGCGTACAGGATTTTCCTTTTCATCACCAGCGATCCCCGATATAAGCGGCCTTCTCGAGAAAGGAGAGGGAAACCTGCGCCCTGGCCAGAGAGCCGACATAGTTTTCGTTTGCTGAAGCCAGATCTTTTTCACTCTGAAGCAGGTTCAGGATATCGCCCTTCCCCTCCATATATTCGCCGTAGAGCTGGTTGAAATTCGATGTCGCTTCCCGGACGAGCTCCGTAAACATCCTCACATCTTCTATGCTCAACTCATAATCCTTGAGTGCCCTCGCTATATCGAGACTGGTGGTCCGTTTGGTCTCCGCAAGCCTCTGCCTTGCCGCATTTACATCGCTCATGGCCCCTTGCATGTTGTAGTACCTGCCGACACCGTCAAAGAGGGGGAAGGAGAAGCTTATGATGAAAGCGTCACTTCGTCCGCCGGGGAAGAACTGGGTGTCCTGCCTGGTTTGCTGAACGGCGCTGTCTATTTTGGGAAACCAGGCGCCCTTCTTTTCGTCATAGACCCTCATCAACCTGTCAATCTCTTTCTCCTGGGTCTTGATCTCCGGTTTTGTAGCGAGGGCCCTGTCGTTGAGGCTCTTGTAATCGCTCCTGAAAGAAGGCTCCGAAAGCAGGCCCTCCACGTCGAAAGGGCCGGCAGTTTGAATGATGATGAGCGACTTTACCGATTCCAGCGACTTCTCGTATTCCTTCCTGGCCCTCTGCAGATCGATCTTCGCGTTAAGAAGACGGACCTCCGCCTGGAGTAATTCGCTCTTCCTCGCGACTCCTTCCTCGTATCTTCCCCGGGTGAGGTTATAGATCTTCTGCGCAGCCTGCAAGGCCTCCTGTCTCTTCCCAACAATTGATTTTGCGCCAAGAGCAGTATAGAAAGAGCTTTTAATACTGAAAAGAACATCTTCCCGAACACTCTTGAAACGCTCTTTCTCTCTTTCCCAGACCAAAAAGGCGCCCTTTCGTTTCGCCCATCGTTCACCACCGTCAAAGATCCGCCAGGAAATAGAACCGGTAAACGTATAAACATCGCGGGAATCCGTAGTATCCCTGAGATCGCTTGTATAGGTGCTTATCGGCGTCATGGGAGATATCGTCCGGATATACGAAGAGTCCAGATCTATCCTGGGGAGAAAGGGGTCTATGGAGGATATGTACGAAAATCGCGATCTCTTGACGAATTCGGCCTGCTCTTTGATGACGTATGATTCGCCTAAAGCGCTCTTGATTGCATCGTCAAGGGTAACAGGCCATGCCGCCTCCGGTATGAAAGAGGCGAAAAGACAAACAGCCAGCAGTGGAAGGATGAAGCCCATTGAACTCTTGTGCATCTTAACCATGGATCTATCTTGCACCAGTTTTTTCAAATATGCGCGAAAGCCGTCCCAACAGTGCTATTGTAGCATAATCACTTCACTGTAACAATTGAAAGACTTCGACAATTTAGAGAATCTTCTTCGATCGAACCGATGTTTTCAGACTCCATCATTATCGGAATTCTCCCGATCGAATCCACGACATCTTACGCCGGAATCAGTATGGGGAGATATTGGCTCTTTCAGAAAATAAGGCCCGATTAAATTGGCGGGGATTGGATAAAAAAGAAATGCCGAGGAACGGAATTGAACCGCTGACACGGGGATTTTCAGTCCCCTGCTCTACCGACTGAGCTACCTCGGCAATGTGTAAATTTAAAACACAACCCGTCATGCCCTGTCAACAGTTTCCTTGAAAATAAACGGTCTAAAACCTTTTGACACAACCCGCTCCCGTATGTTACACAGAATCAGCATATCCTGAATCGCAGGCAAGTTAATGAAACCATTTAAAGGTATACTCTATAACACTGAAAAAACCGACGGCATCGCCGACCTGGTGTGCCCTCCCTATGATGTGATAGAAGATACCGACCCCTATTATGCCCGAAATCCCTTCAACGCCATCCGGCTGGAACTTCCCCGGGACCTGCCCGGCACCGACAGGTACCATAACGCGAAGAATACCATGGATGAATGGCTCTCAAAGGGTGTTCTTGCCCCCGATCCCCATGAATCCATTTATGTTTATGAGCAGCAGTTCGTCATAGAGTCGGCCACGTTCCTTCGGAAGGGGTTTATCGCCCTTCATAAATTGGATAGGGAACGTATCCTGACCCACGAGCAGACCCGCAAGAAAGCGAAGGCAGACCGCGAGCAACTGATCGGTACGTTAAAAACCTACACCAGTTTCATCTTCGGCCTTTACGATGACAGGGACAAGACAATCCGGCGTGCTCTTGAGGCCGCACCCGGAGAGCTTCTCTTCGACTTTACAGACGAACAGTCCATCAAGACCAGGTTCTACCGGATCACGGATAACGATTCCATCGGCAATGTCGGCTCGATCCTTGATGAGAAATGTATCTACATTGCCGACGGACACCACAGGCTAGATGTCTCCTATCGTCTCAACCTCCCTTATGCGCCTTTCTATCTGACTGATATGTACGACCGGGGGATTGTGATCCTTCCCTACCACAGGCTGGTCAGGTTCGCTCAGAAACGTCCTCTGAAAGAGCTTATCGGAGCGCTCGAACCTTTCATGACCATCGAAAAGAGAGGGTTCGACGGCGACGATTCACTGAAGGGGATCCTCGCATCCGTTGCCGCCTCTTCCGGCCTTGCCTTTGCCTTCTTTTCCGGCGACGATCCACTGCACCTTTATATGGCTGTTGAGAAATCCCCGTTGCCGCTATATGCCGCCTCCGGCCTTCATGACACCTTGAAAAAGCTGAAAGTCAACGCCATCCACAGCGGCGTTCTCCGGGACATAATGAAAATCAAAGACGATGAGATATCCTTTACCGAGGACCATCAATGGTCCGTCGAGTCTGTCAGGAACGGCTCTCAAGACATTGCGTTCTTTCTGCCCCCGACCACAGTTGACGAGGTAAGGGACATCGCTGAAAACAGCCTTGATATGCCCCCCAAATCCACCTTCTTCTATCCCAAGATCCTGACAGGTCTGGTATTCTACAAGTATGCATGACATCGTCGGAAAAGACGAAACCCTTGACATCCTGTGCAGCGAACAACTGAAGATCATCCAGAAGAAAAAAGGTTATCGTTTCTCAATCGATTCGATCCTGCTGGCTGCTTTCGTGGCATTGAAAAAGCATGAAAGGCTGTTGGATATAGGCTCCGGTTGTGGTATCATACCTATCTATATAGCCAAAAAGGGCTATGGAAACACCATGACCGGCGTGGAACTTCAGAAAGATCTTTATGAGGTTGCGCAAAAGAACAGGATGATCAATTCTTGTGAAGACCATGTTCAGTTCATCAATGCGGACATTCGCACCGCGGTTCAAGAGATGAAAAAAACGCCTTTTCATGTCATCGTATCCAACCCGCCGTACACCAAACGACGCAGTGGAAGGACATGCCCTGAAAAGTCGCGTTTTCTGGCGCGAAACGAGGAAACGCTCGATCTTCAGTCTCTCCTGTCTGCTGCATCGTCCCTTCTGATAGGGAAAGGACGCTTTAATATCATATATCCTGCTCATCGCGCCGGGGAACTCGTCTATGAGGCCCAGTCACAAAAACTGGCGCTCAAAAGATTGCGGGGCGTATATCCACGCAGAGATGAGAAGGCGAATCTCGTCCTTGCGGAATTCGTCAAAGATGGAGGGGTAGGCGCCGTCATCGAAACACCGCTCTACGTATATGACGGTGGGACTCTCTCCACGGAAGTTAAAAACTATTACTCATTCGGGGACTAGCATGTCAGGATTTACAGAAATCATTCAAAAGGACCTGGACCAGCTCGAAGCATCCATCGACGAACTGATGAGCACAAGGGTCACGTACATCAAGGAGATCGTCACTTACATCATCAAATCCGGCGGCAAGAGGGTACGCCCGGTCCTCGTGATGCTTTGCTCCAAGCTCTGCGGCTATCGCGGCAAAAAACACATCCCCTACGCCGCCATCATCGAGTTCATCCATACAGCCACTCTGCTTCATGATGATGTGGTGGATAACGCCAAGACCCGCCGGGGTCTGTCGACTGTCAACACCGTCTGGGGCAACGAACCCAGTGTACTCGTCGGTGACTTCCTCTATTCAAGGTCCTTTGAACTTATGTCCCGCGACGGTAATAACGAAATCCAGAAGACGATCTCACAGGTGACAACGGCCCTGTCGGAAGGAGAAATCCTTGAGATCGTCAAGACCGCCGATACCGAAACCACGGAAAACGATTACTATGAAATCATAGGCAATAAAACAGCCGTCCTTTTCGGAGCGGCCTGCGAGATCGGCGCCATCCTTGGCAACAAATCCAACAACGAGAGAAAGGCTCTCAAAAACTTCGGCTATAACCTCGGCATTGCCTTTCAGCTCATGGATGATGTCCTCGACTATACATCCTACAATGATGTTCTTGGCAAACGCGTGGGAACCGACCTGAATGAGGGCAAGGTCACCCTTCCCCTCATTTATGTTTTAGAGAACACCGGAGACAAATATAAGGCTTACATTGAAAAGGTCGTCACCAAGCGGAGGATAACCAAACGCGACTTCGAGCGAGTTCGAAACATCATCGAAAAGACCGGTGGAATAGCCTATACGCTGGCGGCAACCGAAGATCACCTCGATAAGGCAAAGAAATACCTCGATATCTTTCCTTCCTCGCGGTACAAGACCGCTCTCCTGGAACTGGCGGATTACATGCTCAAAAGGGAAATGTAATGAGGATGGGTTATAGGTGATGGGAAGATTGCGCTTGCACTTCTAAAGAACCTCGCCTTTCGGGATTACCACTATTCCTTCATCGGAGACGAAAAATCTTTTGCGGTCTTTTTCGAGGTCGTAGCCTATTTTCATCCCGTCAGGGATGCGGACCCCCTTATCGATGATTGCCTTCTTTACCTTTGCCCTCATGCCGACGACTACGTCGTGGAAAAGAATCGATTCACTCACCTCGGCATAGCTGTTGACTCGCACACCGGGGGAAAGAACGGAACCCTGGACCTTGCCGCCGCTTATGATGACCCCGCTGCAGATGATCGAATCGAGTGCCTTTCCTGCCCTGCCTCCCCCTTCGTCGGCAAAGACGGTTTTGGCCGGTGGATACTGTCCTTCGTAGGTCCTTATGGGCCAGTTCCGGTCGTAAAGGTTAAAATCGGGGGTCACCGAGGCGAGGTTCATGTTCGCCCTCCAGTATGCCTCGATGGTTCCGATGTCCCTCCAGTATGATGCATCCCTACTCTTTCCCGCACCGAATCGATAGACAAAAACTCGATTTCTGGGATACATGTAGGGTATTATGTCCTTCGCGAAATCATGGAGCGACCCTTCGCGCTGTGCGTCCTTCGTCAGCATATCGATAAGCACATCCCGTTTGAAAACGTAAATTCCCATGGACACAAACGCCCGATCGGGACTGCCGGGCACAGGACGCGGCTCTGCCGGCTTTTCCTCGAAACCTGTGACCCGCGAATCGGAGCCGGCGCGGATGACGCCAAAGCGTGACGCCTCCCGGATATCGACCTCGATGGAGGAGATGGTCATGTCGGATTTCTTGTTTTGATGGTACCTCACAAAGTGGCTGTAGTCCATTTTGTAGATATGATCGGCCGAGAGGACAACCACGTGATCGACATCGACCTGTTTCAAATGGTAGAGGTTCTGATATACGGCATCGGCGGTTCCTCTGTACCAGTCCTCGCCCACCCGCATCTGCGGGGACAGGTTCGAAACGAACTCTCCAAGCTCGGGATTCAGGATACTCCAGGCATCACGGGTATGCTCTATGAGGGAGTGCGACTTATACTGCGGAAGGACGAAGATCTTCCGGATCCCCGAGTTAACGCAGTTGCTCAGGGTAAAATCGATGATCCGGTATTTGCCGCCGAAGATTACGGCCGGCTTGGCCCGGTCCCGTGTAAGCGGATGCAACCTTTCACCCGCGCCTCCGGCAAGGACGAATACGACTGCATTATGTACGAGTCTCGATCTCATTTGTCTATGCTAATATTATCGTGGCCTTTCAACCATCGTTAAGAAAAAAGTGGGTTCCACGGCTTCATCGGGCACATCCGGCCACTATAAAGGCATACTCACCCCTTTTTTCCTCCGATGCTATTTGTTCAATGACGTCGCTTACGGTTCCCCTGTAGGTCGTTTCGTACATTTTCGTCATCTCTCTGACCACAGCTATCCTGCGATCGCCCAGTATGGCGAGCACATACCCGAGTGTCTCATCAATCCTCCTTGGAGACTCATAAAAAACAATGGGGTATGGAAAAGAGGAAAGCTCTTCCAGCGCCCTTTTTCGTTTTCCCTTTTTTAGCGGGAGAAAACCGTAGAATATAAAGCGGTCTGCAAAAAGTCCTGAAACCGATACAAGCCCTGCTACGGCGGAAGCGCCCGGTACGGCGCATACCTCAATGCCTTCCTCGACGCATTTGCTGACCAGAATGCTGCCCGGGTCAGAAATGCAGGGGGTGCCCGCGCTCGTTATGAGGGCGACGTTCTTGCCCCCCTTGAGGCCGCGGATTATCGAGGCCGATCTCTTTTCCTCGCTGTAGCTGCTTATGCTTACGATCGTCTTTTTGATCCCATGCTGATTAAAAAGTTTCAATGCCCGGGGGGTGCTCTCGGCCACCACGATATCAACTTCCTTCAGGATATCGATAGCCCGTAAGGTGATATCTCCCATGTTACCGATGGGCGTCGCCACAACATAGAGAATGCCTTGCAAATCCATGACTATCAAGCATATTACACTCCAAAAGTCTTGACAAGGATAAAAAAAGTTAAGAGAATAGAACTATGACTCTCAAGGGTGCGCTGATATTAGTGCTGTGCCTGTTGCCCATAGGGGCACACCCCGCAATTTATACGTACGTGGACGATACAGGCACATCTCACTTCACGAATATTCTTCCTGTCGGCAAGAAATTTCGGGTCGTGATCTCGGAGCGTATAAAGTACGTTGTCGCACGGGTTTTCAATAACACCGCTTACGATGGAATTATCGAGCGCCATGCGCAGACGCACGGGATAGATCCATCACTCATCAAGGCAGTCATGAAAGCTGAATCGAATTTCAATCCCAACGCCATGTCCCACAAAGGGGCTCAGGGTCTGATGCAGCTCATGCCGGATACGGCACGATTGATG
The DNA here is from genome assembly GCA_002418985.1 of Deltaproteobacteria bacterium UBA5756. Lineage (GTDB taxonomy): Bacteria > Desulfobacterota > Syntrophorhabdia > Syntrophorhabdales > Syntrophorhabdaceae > Delta-02. The sequence goes on along the minus strand of DIFE01000112.1, from coordinate 912 downwards.
AAAGTTGACAACCCCTTCGATCCTGAGGACAACATACGCGGCGGAACGAAATATCTGAAATATCTGGGCGAAACATTCGGGGGCAATCTTGACCTCATGTTGGCGGCATACAATGCAGGGCCGGCGCGAGTCAAGGAAAACAATATGAACATCCCGCCCTACGATGAGACGCGCACCTACGTCCAGCGGGTCAAATCCTATTATAATTCGTTCAAGAAGAATTGATGAAGGCCAAAGACGAACAGTTGCCTCTCTGGACACTTCCTAACCGGTTGTGTATTCTCAGGATACTCTTTATTCCCCTGATCATAATCTTCATTGAAAAAGGGTTCTTTTACGCGGCATTCTTTCTGTTCATTATGGCCGGCATAACCGACGGACTTGATGGCTTTGTGGCGCGAAGGTTCAAATTGACCTCAAAACTCGGTCTATACCTCGATCCCATTGCCGATAAACTGCTTGTTTCCTCAGTGCTGATAACACTCACCTATCATAATCTCGTCCCTTTGTGGGTCACGATCTTGCTCGTATGCCGGGAGTTCATTATCAACGGCCTGCGGTCTTTCTATGCCCTTGAAGGCATTACGATCTACCCCTCCTTCTCGGGCAAGCTCAAGACCACCCTGCAGATCGTTGGAATATCCTTCGTGCTCTTCAAACATCCCCTGGCGCAACAGATAGGATTGTACGTGATATATGCAGCGCTGTTGTTCAGCATGTATTCCGCAATAAACTACATCAAAGCGATATTTATGCCAAAGAAGACAGGTAATGGGTGATAGGTTATGGGTTATGGGAAGGACAGAAAAAGACCGGTTGTACCTCAGACCCACATCTGTCCAAAATAATGTAAAGGTCAACCTCTTTCCGGACAGTCCCGACTAACACATAGTTCCCTATATTCTTCCCCCG
>DIFE01000090.1 GCA_002418985.1 Deltaproteobacteria bacterium UBA5756 | reverse complement strand
ACGGGAGGGTAAGTTACTCAGAAGCCCTACCGCCATCCCGGACTTGATCCGGGATCCAGAGGTATTTCTAACCTGTGGGTTTTCCTGGATACCGGCCTCCGGCGGTATGACGGGGAAAGACACATTGTGGCAGAAAAACAAGGTTTATTGACGGGCTGTGAGACTTTGAAAACCATCTATTGATAATGACTGATCGCAATGATACTGGTCGGTGCTATTCGATAAAGTTCGTCCTGTGGATGATCTTTTATTGTTATTCGACCTTTGCCGCCTTTATGTTTCAGAAGGTTCTTCTCCCTCTGTTTCCAAATTATCACGGAGGAAGCGGGTTGATCGGCGGGGGGGATTCGGTTTTTTTTCATAAGATAGCCGCGGCTCTCGCAGAGTCTATTCGCTTACACGGGTGGAGCCAGTGGACACTACGTCCGGCGGAAGGCGCCACGGGGAACGTCTCTCTTCTGGCGGCGCTTTACGCGGTTTTTGGCACCGACCCTACGGTTATTATACCTGTTAACGCGGCAGTCCATGCGACTTCGGGATTACTCATCTTTCTCATAGCACGTCTTTTGTGGCCGGGAAGGGTAGGGGTTTACTCCGGGGTTGTCACCGCCACCCTTTTTGTTGTTTTTCCATCAGCCCTGAACTGGTATGCGCAGGTCCACAAGGACGGTTTTGCCATTTTGGGGATGCTCATCATATTTTATTCCTGGTTGCAGGGAATCACGTACTCATCGAGACTGAAGTGCTGCCTGTGGATCCTTTTGGGTAACTTCGCGGGGATAGCCCTTGTTATTTTCGTGAGGCCTTACAATATCATGTTGTTGACGTTATCGGGGGCAGCGGTAGGCGTGACGTTAATCGTGTGTTTCGCCTTTACGAAAAAGATGGTAAAGATGCTTTATCTTCTTGTCTTTTTCGGCTTTTTTATTTCTGTTCTTGTGGTCATCAATTCTTGTATGCCAAAGCTCATGGTTGTGGAGCAAAAAGACATCGTTATAGGTCTTCTTAAAGCTCAGGGAATTGACTGGAACTGGGAGAGGAGCAGGATCATCCCCGGTAGTATTGATCGCCTTTTTGAGGAAACCGCCGCAACGCGGCTCAGGAATATCTATCATATCAGGGAAGCTAAGACGAAATCGGTGGTAGACGAGAACATCAGGCCCGATAATATGTGGTCTTCTCTGGCCTATTTGCCGCGGGCCACAATGATCGCGCTTGTCTCTCCATTTCCCAATACGTGGCGTCATGGCATGACAATCCTCCGTCTTGTGTCTGTGGTGGAAACCGCGATATGGTACGCACTTATCCCGGGCGTATTTTTGGCTTTCTGGTACCGGAGATCTCTTTTACTTTTCCTGATGGTACTGAACTCCGTCATCTTTCTCGCGGTTTTGGGTTTTACACACCCGAATATAGGCACGCTTTACAGATTCCGCTATGGCTACCTTTTCATTCTTATGCTAATCGGTGTGATGGGGTGGACGGAACTGGCAAGGAGGAAGTTTGGGGAGAGGATAAAGAGATTCCGTTTCAGGGCCGACGGGGAAGACGGCCCAGCCGGTGAGGATGGGCAAATCCGCGAGGCTGCCGCGTTTCAGAGCAGGTCCGCAGTTGCTGCGGCTGGTTTCGCGGTCGTAATCTTCACACTGCTGTCGAATGTTCTGCTGGTTGTGCGGGATATCGTCCTTGCGCGCTGGTTTGGCCTCAGCAACGAACTCGATGCTTTTTTCATCGCCATGATGGTGCCCATGTTCCTTGTTGCCGTTCTGAGCATTCCCATCGGAACCGTACTGGTTCCACCACTTCTCGATCTTTTCAAGGGCCACTCCCAGGAGAAAGCGCAGCAGCTTATTACCGCCTCTTCAACGATCATATTGTGCGTAATGTCCGTCCTTTGTCTGTTGCTTCTTATATCCAGCCGCTACTATATTCCCCTGATAGGGTGGGGTTTCTCCGGTGAAAAATTGGTAAGATCTCAGAATATTCTGATGATTGCCCTGCCTCTTCTTTTTCTGAGTGGTTTTGTCATTATGGGGAATTCCATTCTCAATGCACGACAGAAATTTGCCCTGCCGGCGCTGGCGCAGTCAATTGTCCCCATCGTCGCCATCCTGACCCTTCTCGTTGCTGCGGAGAGGATCGGTATTTATGCAATGGCTGTCGGAATGTTTATAGGACAGATAGGAAATCTCCTCATCGTCGCGTACTATGTCCGAAGGGAAGGTTTCACATTATTTCCCGATATCCGGCTTACAGCTGTGAGGGATGTGCTGGCGAGATCCTCCCAACAGGCAAGGGGGCTTTTGTCGCAATACTGGCCGCTGGTCTTTTCAGCATCGTTTGTCAGTCTGGCGCTGCCTGTTAATAATGTGATCGCATCTTCATTGAGCCCGGGAAGTGTTTCCGCCTTCAATCTGGGCACAAAGTTCATCATCTTCTTTACGGGTCTTGTCGGAACAGGTATTTCTACGGTTATGCTGCCTTACTTTTCTTCCTATTTTGCGCGCGACAGCGTCATGGATGTGAGGCGTGAGCTTTCTTTTTTTCTGTTTCTTGCTACGGTAATTCCAATACCGTGTACGATTATCATTTATTGCCTCACGGGGTTCATGGTACGTCTTATATTCGGGGGCGGCGTTTTTACCACAGGCGACATGAGTACAGTAGCGCGGATCATGGAATATGGCATAGTTCAGTTGCCTTTTTTTTGCATAAACATACTTTTTGCGAAATTTGCCAATGCGAAACGTAAGAACGCTCTCATCATGACCTCTTCGCTGTTGGGACTGGTGGTGAATATTATACTCAACTTCGTCTTTATCGGCCGGATGGGAGTTGCCGGTATCGCCCTTGCCTCGTCACTCTCGGTGATGGTCGCGACGGCGCTTTTCGTGGTAATAGGATACAGATACAGCGATGTCAGCGGTGTTGACGTCATCTTTACCGTGCTGACCTGGCTTCTCTATCTGACCACTCTCCTTTGTCATCATTACAATAATCTGTTGGGTGTCGTCGTTGCCGCGGCTTGTCTGATTGCAGCCATCATTTATCATCTGGCCAGGTTCCTTGCTCATAAGTTGCCCGACGAACGAAGTGCTGTTAAATGTTGAAACGGACCTTCGATCTCTTTCTGGCCCTTGTCTTACTGGTTGTCCTTGCTATCCCCATGATCGGGATAGCCATTCTCGTTTTGTGTTCGATGGGTGGTCCTTTACTTTTCAGGCAAGTGCGACCGGGCTATCTGGGTAAACCTTTCGAGATAAAGAAGTTCAGGACGATGAATGCCGCCCACGGTCCCGACGGTAATTTGCTCCCCGACGAAGCACGATTGACCGGGGTGGGCAGGGTGCTCAGGAGATTCAGCCTCGACGAATTGCCGCAGTTGTTCAACGTTCTTGGGGGGAGCTTGAGTTTTGTGGGCCCGAGGCCCCTGCTCATGCAATATATGTCGTTGTATAATGAGCATCAGGCGAGGCGTCATCTGGTCAAGCCCGGCATTACCGGGTGGGCCCAGGTGAACGGGCGTAACGCCATTACCTGGGAACAAAAGTTTGATCTCGATGTCTGGTATGTGGATCACGGAAGTTTTGTCCTCGATCTTCGGATATTGTGGTTGACGGTAATAAAGGTTCTGAAAAGGGAAGGGATTTCCGCGGAGGGTTTCGAGACCATGCCGGAGTTTGCCGGTTCTGAAAAGAAAAAGGGGATGGGCGATGAATGAAAGCGTCATTGTGGTCGGTGGCGGGGGTCACGCAAAGGTTGTCGTAAGCACGCTTCTGGCATTAAATATCAAGATCGAGGCAATTGTGGACGATGACGAAAGGAAATGGGACCGCAGGATCTTTGATATCCCTGTCCAGGGACGCGAGTGTCTCGATGATCGTACTGAGGTGAGGGGGGTGATAGCGGTTGGAGACAATGATGCGCGCAGACGGATCCGGGACGAGATGCCTTACGCCAAATGGGAAAGTATCGTGCATCCTCAAGCGTACGTTCATCCTTCTGCCTCGATAGGTGCAGGAACCGTTATTTTTGCCGGTGCTGTTATCCAGCCTGATGTTGTTATAGGCGAACATTGCATTATCAACACGAACGCTTCGATCGACCACGACTGTGTGATCGGTGATTTTGCCCACATCGCGCCGGGTTCATGCCTCGCAGGGGACGTATCGGTTGGAGAGGGTGCGTTCCTTGGGATCGGTGGAGCGGTCATTGTTGGCAGGAAAATAGGTAAGTGGAGCGTGGTGGGGGCTGGAGCGGCTGTTACAGAGGATATCCCTGATGACACAACGGCCGTTGGAGTGCCCGCACGGGTTACCAGGCATCATTATCCGAAGCGGAGTCTCTTAAAGGCATGAGGAAGCTGACGGACCTTTTCAGGCAGGAGAGTTCGGGCAGGGATATGATCATCCTGTCAGCGATCTTTTTCATTGCGGCGCTGGCCGTCAGATTTTGGATTCTCCTGCAGGGTTCGATCATATCGAACGACGCTCTGTACTATGTGTTGTTGGCAAAGAGCATAGGGTCAGGAACCTTCGAACAGCTCAGCGGTTTCAGCTTTTTCAGTATCCATCCTTTTTTTGTCTTCCTGGCACATAAGATAATACCCGATTGGGAGCTGGCAGGCAAGGTCGTATCCCTTTTGTGCGGTTCTCTTGCGGTCGTTCCCCTTTTGATTCTTTTTTCTAAACTGGCGGGGAAGAGAATCGCCATGGTTGCAGCCTTGCTCTATGTATTAGGCCCGCGCTTTGTCGAATATTCGACGGATATTCTCAGGGAATCGACCTTTTGGCTATTTTCTCTGACAGCCCTGTGTTTTGTTTGGAAAGCCATTGACAGAAAGAGAATCATTTATATTGTTTTTGCCGCGATTTTTGTAGGTCTGTCCTGTGCGACAAAGATAGAGGGTCTGGCCCTTTTTCCAATTATTGTCCTGTGGGTGTGCTGTGCCTTGTTGACGAAGACCATCAGCGCGAGGACAGCTTTTGGGCATCTCATTGTTTTCATATTAATCATACCACTGTTCGGTGTATTGGCGCTTCTGATGACGGATAGCGGGTCATGGTCGTGGGCTGTCAGCAGATTTGTTCAGAAGGTCGCGTTTCTGCTCGAAGGGAATGGTGCGGCCCCTTCTTCAACGATGGATTCCGGCGTGCTCATGAATATGCCGTCAGGTTCCGTACTGCTATTCGAACTTGCGCAAAAATATAGATATCTCCTGTTTTGTGTCGAGATCATATTTAAGACTCTAAAATCATTGACGTTCATTCCGGTCTTCCTCGTCCTTGCAGGCCTGTGCTTCAGAAAGAACGTCCGGCCTTTTGGAAAGGAGGTCTATGTCATCATCTGGCTCGGAGTGTTCTTCGTCGTTTCCCTGTACTATATGCGAGGTACGAGCTATTTCGGTACCCGTCATGGTCTGCTACTCGGGATACCGGCCCTGATCTGGGCGGGTAAGGGTTTTTTTGAAGTTAAGGATCGTGCCGCGGCGTTTATGGAAAGACTGATTGGCTCTAAGAATGCCGCAATAGCCACTTCTCTTGTCATTTTCTGCCTCGTTTTCTTTCCTCTTCTCGCTCAGACCATCATGACCGCCGGAAAGGATGACAAGATGGCCCTGAAGATAACAGGTATTGAGCTGAAGCGGAAGGGCTATGGCAATTCCATCATGCTCGTGCAGTCAAACCTTCACAGGCTTGCGTTCTACGCCGATTCCGAGTTTGTAATGATGCCGGACCGAATGAGCGCCGATGATGTGATCAAGACCATGCGGGCTAACAATGCCCGCATCCTGGTAGTTGATCTCAACTCGATAGATAAGGCTGTGACAGATGTTAAAAACCTGGCGGATTCCAGCTACTTTGAGCGTATTGAGCTGGAGGATCGGCCCGAGGAGAAGGGATACGCTCTGGCGGTTTACAAACTGAAGGATTTGGGATGAGGGAGTTAATGTGCTTATCTGAAAGAGAGTTTGCTCTCCTGTTTTCTGTTGGGGGTCATCGATAGGATGCAACATTTTCCTGGTTTAAGGAGCGTTTCTATAACGAACATTCTCCTTAGCGTCTTCTGCGTGGCTGTCTGTATGGTGGGCTACTTTACCGTTATCAATTATCCCGGCCGTGGAATCGTATATGTCGTTTTTACAGTTCTCTTAAACACCCTTCTTTTAAGTGGGTTTACAAAGGACAGGATATTTTTTGATGCATTTATCGGGATATTTTTCTGGCTCGGGTTCTGGTTGAAGCTTTCTTTAAGGGTCGCCTTTGCGGGCGGGGAATTCCAGAACCCGACAGGTGCCTTCAACGGAACGGGTGGTGCTTACGATCGTGCGCTGCTTGTCGCGTCCTGCGGCGTGAGCGGCTTGCTTGTTGCGAGCTTGATCAGAAGAAAGTATCTTTTCAAATATTCGAAAGTTGAAGGGCGGCCACGACAGGAGATGATTTTCAGGTTCTATAAAAACTATAGGTTGTGGATCCTCACCTCCTTCTTTTTCCTGTTTGTCGGAATAGCCTTTGCTAACGTAGCTCTGGGAATCTACCAGAGGGGGTGCACGCCCAGGACGATCCTACCGCTTGGGCTCAGCGGCGTTTATACATGGCTGCTCCTTTTCGGGCTGGCATCTGTTTCAGCGATACTGCTGGACTGTGAATTCAGGCTCAAGAAGAACGCCTATGCAGTATCGGTCATAAGTCTTTTTGAATGCTTTTTTTCAAATGTGTCAATGTTGAGCCGGGGTATGGTACTGAATGGCGGTGCTTTGTTGCTTGGGGTAGACGAGAATGCCAAAAGGCGTTCCATCAATCCAGGAGTAAGATATAAGCTTATAATGCTGGCTGTTTTCGCGTTTTTATTCGTATCTTCCGTTTTCGCCGTAAACCACCTGCGCAGGGATCTTTATTTTTCAGAGTTGCCGTCGAAACCGACTTTCTCTTTGAGTTTTATGCAGAAGTCCCTTCAGTCCGGGGTGTCGCTGCCCCGGCCGGTTCTTCAGGCGATTACCGGCATCAGAACATTAATTGTCGATCGATGGGTAGGTATCGAGGGGGTCATGACGGTCAGCAGTTATTCGAACCTGGGGTGGGACCTTTGGAAGAGGGCGTGGCAGGAGAGATATTTGCATTCAGGAACCAGCATGTATGACCGGACATTTGTGCAGGATTACTACTCCAACGTTGATCTGTCGAAGCACCATTTCATAAACCTGCCCGGCATAGTGGCTTTTTTCTACTATCCCGGATCTTTTTCGTTCTTGTTCCTCGCAATGTTTTGTTTGGGTTTCCTGGCCGCTGGGATCGAGATTTCCATTTATCATCTCAGTGGGGCCAACATCATTTTCTGTTCCTTGATAGCTCAGGTTATAGCAAGCAGATATGCCCATTTCGGATATGTGCCGTCTCAAAGCTATCTCTTGTTCGGGGCGATCTATCTTAATGTGTTGATATTTTTTTTCTCTGATCGGTTTTTATATAGACTGGGTGGGAGACCGATATCGTAATGAACCGCTCTTTCCTGCCTAACCACTATGACCTGGTCGCCGGAACGGTTGCACTGGGGATTCTTCTGCCGGTCTTCTTCCAAATAAGAGGTGGAATATTTCGCGATCCTTCGACAGTTTTGAGCTCAGGCGGGTTGATCAGCGCAGTGCCGATTCCCCTGTCAGTGGCGGTCTGTTTTCTGGGTATAGCGTTAATCGGCGGGTGCAGAAATACGTGGCCTGCCTTGCCCGTTGTCTGTACCTCGATCGGGTTAATGATCCTTTCCTCGATTATCATGATCGGCGATGCATGGTGGACGCCAAAGAGATTCCTGATAATGGTGCAATTCATGATTCCCATGCTTGCTCTGGTGTTGGGACAACTCTATGAAAAGATAGACCTTAAAGGACGAGTGCTCCCGAGAGTGTTTTTCGGCGTTCTTTGCGTCATCGTCCCTGTACAGCTTTTCTGTTCATGGCTGCAGAACCACCCTCAGCTTTCCCCCTATTTATATGTTTTTAGTATATATCAGCATCTCCAGTATGTTCCCGTTGTTTTGTCAGGCGCCTCCCTCATCGCTCTTTTCGCCCTGGGGCGGGACATGAAACTGAGAAAATGGATGTTTCTTTTTCTGCCCGTGATGACGCTTTACGTCGTTGCTTCAAATGCCATCGTTGCCATGGTTTTGTTTGGATTGGGCACTGTCTCATATGCCCTGCTTTATGGGCATCTGAAAAAAGGGGCGTTTATTAAGGTAGGTGCTGTGGGTGTCGTGGCTATGTTTCTGGTTTTGGGATACCTGCATCACTACTGGGATACGAGCTTGATGCAGTTGAAATTCCAGGTCACGCAAAACAACGGGGAGGGAAGAGTGACAATGCCGGGCCTCCAGAACAGGCTGCCTTATTGGAAGTTTTATGGCATAGCATGGACAAAAGATACAAGATCTTTTTTGATGGGAACCGCCCAAGTTCCCGACAGGAACCGATACTCCAGTGCGCACAATTATTATCTCGATTTTCTGTACTACTTCGGGTTAATCGCCTTTGTGCCGCTGTTGGTCCTATTTGGGGGGACAGTGTACGGAGTATGCCGGGAAAGAAGAAAAATACGCGCGTTGCCCGAACTTTCGGGGATTGCTATCGTAGTACTTTTTTTACTCGTTATTGACAACATGCTGAAAGTTGGTTTACGCCAACCCTATCCGGGGATTTTTACTTTCTTTTTATGGGGGATCCTGCTTTCCAAACTATGGGGCTTTTCCCGCGAGAGGGCGCTATCAAAGGATGAAGGAAAATCGTGCTGACAGTTCTATGTGCTGTCAGTAACCTCCAGTATGGCCGGTGCCCGGAGGATTTGATCAGGCGTCCGAAGCGTCGTCCCGGTTCAAAACGGGGAGTTGATTGAGCGTATATCTTTTCTCAACGGCAATTCTGCTTAACTCTTTCTCCATGACAGCACTGATGCTGGTGTGCGGGTTCGCGGGGAAGCCGGATCTTACGGCGGACATCGCAATTGTCCAGGGGTCGACACTGGCCCTCTTCTACGCTTTCTCTGCAAACGCCCGTAATGTTATATTTGCGGACACATCGGGTTCTGCCGCGCACTTGTTGTTGCGTGCCCGCCTTTTTCTCCTGATCCCTCTGGCGGTTTTTTCTTTTATTCTTAGCTCTGTGATTGGTTCCGTGGGTGCTTCTCTGGCCTTCGTGCTAATCTTGCGCCGGTGTGCGGAGTGGGTTGGGGAGATATATCTCAGTTCCTATGAAGTTCAGGGTCTCAGAGGGCCTACTATCGCCGCTATCGGGGCGGAGGGGCTGTCGTTTGTCATCGCAGTTGGATCGATCTTCATCGCCGGGATAAGGCCAGTGTGGGCCATGTCTTTTTGGGCACTGGCCCCACTGGTTGCCGCACTCGCCGGACGACTGGCAAGATTGTCCATATCGCTCAATTTCTCAGAGAGCCTGGCAAAGGTGGCACCCAATCTGGGATCGACCACCATCATCGGCATAACAGTTTATGTTTTCCGCCTCTCGATCATTCTACTTATCGGGCGGGTGGCCGCTGGTGATCTCTTTACGGCCTTCGCAATCGGAGGCGTGTTGCCAACGGTGTACAACAATTCCATTGGTCCCAGCCTGGCGCTTCGGGGCCATCGTGACGGTTTCGGAAAGAAAGATCTCGGGTCTATGCCATGGCTTGTAGGCGGGTTGTTTGTGTTGGGTGGTGCCATCCTTGCTCTTTCCTTGCTCTATCCGGAGGGCGCTACGCTGTTCAAGAAGAGCCACCATTTCTGGACCTCAGTTGGTCTGTCCCTTTCGGGCGGCGCGATAATGATGTTTGCACTGACTTTGCGCATCAGGATGCTCCAAAAAGAAATGAACGTGGAGATATTCGGTGCGGATGTCCTATCGAACGTTCTGATAGTGGTTGCCGTGCCTTACTTTTATTATCTCTTCGGCGGGCGGTCACTTGAGGCCCTTTATCTTTTCAACGCCCTTCTGACCCTGTGTTTCTACTGGAGTGCGCAAAAGGTCAGGGGGATCTCTAAGCCGCTGGAAAGGATCAAATTGTTTATCATTGCGGGTTTGGTGATCTTCCCCATTTTCTTTCAGTTCGACGCTGGCATCTTCAGGGACAGCGCCTTTATTTTTGATACGGGCCGCTTGCTCAGACAATTACCGATACCTTTTTCGGTTATAGCGCTCGTAGCAGGAGTCCTGTTGCTTGGCAGGTTTCGGGACGTTCACCGGTCGCTGACGGTATTCTTTTTTACGGCGCTCCTGCTGGTACTGACATCGCTCATGGTCCAGGAACCTCAAGCGCGGGGTCCGCGCCTTATCTTGATGGCCCAGTATCTGTTGCCAGTCCTGGGGCTGGTCCTTGGCGAGATGTACGGATTGGCATCGGAAGGTAAGGAGTTTGAGAAGGCGTGCCTGGTTGTCGTATGTATAATCGCGCCGGCGCAACTGCTTTGTTCCTGGTTCCAGGGGCTGACGATCCTTAGCCCGTATCTTTATCTGTTCAGCATTTATCAGCATTTGCACTACGTCGCCGTTATCATGATTCTGGCTTATGGAATGGCACTCGCTTCTCTCTGGGATCGTGAAAATGGATGGCGGCTGGTCCTTGTTGCCTTACTTCCATGGGTGACCTTGTATGCTGTGGCCTCGTATTCCATCGAGGTGGATGTTGTTTTTCTGGCCTTTCTCATTTGCGTGTTGTGGCTGCTCAAGCCGCCGCTTGTATCGCGCCGTGTTGCGGCTTGCCTGTTCGGTACGGTGCTGGTCACAGGTCTTTTCTACGGGGCCGTCACAAAAGCATCGATTGGCAGCGGGCTCCAGTTCTTTTCTGAAACTAAAGTGCAGACATCGCTGAGTCAATCACCCATCGCTGGCGGATCCTGGGCAAGAAGCCGGCCTGAGTTGTCCGCATCGTCCTCCGGGAATCTGGCCCAGCGTCTGGAGACCTGGAGGTTTTACATGCCCGGCGTTCTAACAAGCGTGAGAGACTTTTTTCTTGGCCATTCCAACCCCCCGGATCGTTGCGTCCACCCGAGCGGCCAGAATTATTATATCGATCTGGTCTACAATTTTGGGTTTGCCGCAGTGGCACCGCTGCTGTTTCTCCTGGCCTACACGGCAAGGATCGCGTGGGGCTGCGGGAGATCCATACTGGCTGACCCAACGTTGTTCGGAACGGTGCTTGCGGTTTTTTTCGTCTTTGGTGTCGATAATTTTTTGAAAGTGGGACTGCGCCAGCCATACCCCGGCATTTTTGGTTTCTTTCTGCTAGGGCTCTTGCTTGGCCAGCTTAGACGGCGTTCCACGGACGCGAATCCGGAGGCGATGAATCATATTTGATGGAGATGCCGGTAATGGGCGAGGAGAAACAGCTGTATTTCAGGTGTCCGTAATTGCACATCCGTGATCAAAAGGCGTAGGTTTGCATAGTTGAAAGTGTTGAACGTCAATATGTCGCTTGACCCCGTTAATGGGGGTGGGAGCGTTGAAAGAACTTTGCAGATGAGCCGGTACCTGGCAAAGTCAGGGGTAGAATGCACGGTAGTCACCACGGATGTGGGTTTGACGTCGGATCAATTAGAAAAACTGCAAGGGCAAGGGGCTGATGTCGTCGTGTTGCCCACGATCCTGAAAAGATATTATTTGCCAAGAGTTCTTTACAGCAGGATAGACAGGATAATTGAGAATGTAGACGTTATCCATTTGGTGAACCACTGGACATTGCTGAACGCACTGGTTTTTCAACGCGCAGGGCGTCTTGGGAAACCCTATGTCGTGTGCCCCGCGGGGGCCCTTCCCATTTTCGGACGCTCAAAAATTGTGAAGCGTATTTACAACAACATTATCGGGAAAAGGATTATCCGGCAGGCGAACGCATGCGTGGCGATATCGCCGCTGGAAATACCTGATTTTAAAGTCTTTGGGGTGCGAGAGGACATGATATCCGTCATACCGAACGGGATCGATCCTGAGGAGTTCGAGCAGGAAGACGATAAAGGGTTCCGCCGTAAATACGAATTACCGGATGCGCCTTTCATCCTCTTTATGGGCCGCTTGAATGCCATAAAGGGGCCGGATCTGCTTCTGGAGGCATTCATTGATGTGATCAGAAGCGCGGAAGGGTTTCCTTACCATCTCGTCTTTGTGGGGCCCGACGGCGGGATGCTTCATGAACTGCAGGCAAGATCGGTCCGCGAAGGGGTGGAAAATCGTGTTCATTTTCTGGGTTACGTCGGTGGCGCGGATAAATCGCGCGCGTATCGAGCTGCGGGGCTTCTTGCCATCCCCTCCCGTCAGGAGGCGATGTCGATCGTGGTTCTTGAGGCCGGCATCAGCGGGACACCCGTATTGATAACCGACAGGTGCGGATTTGATGACGTTGCGGCAGTTGGCGGCGGAATGGTCGTCGGGGCTTCGGTGGAGGGATTGAAAGACGGGTTGATTGGCATGACAGCTGACCCGGGCGCGCTGAAGAGCATGGGGCGAAACCTGGAGAAATTTACTCGCGATCACTTCCTGTGGGAAGATATGGTGAACCGATATCTTCAATTATTCTCAACGATCATCCGTTCAGGGCCGGTATGAAGATACTACTGATAAGCCAGTATTTCTGGCCTGAAGAGTTCAGGATCAACGAACTCGCCGCGATGATGGCAGAGAGAGGTCACCAGATCACTGTTTTGACGGGCATACCGAATTACCCGGGGGGCAGGTATTTCCCGGGCTATGGTTGCCTGCGACAGAAGAAACAAAGGTATAAAGGCATTGATATTGTTCGTGTACCTTTGATTTCTAGGGGTAAGGGAGGATATATCCGCCTTGCATTGAATTATTTTTCCTTTGCGTTGTCCGGATGTTTGCTCGGCCCCATAAAATGCCGTGATGGATATGATGCGGTCTTTGTATATGAGCCATCCCCGATCACCGTCGGGTTGCCCGCCATCGTAATGAAAAGGTTCAAATCGGCTCCGATCCTTTTCTGGGTGCAGGATCTCTGGCCCGAAAGTCTTGTCGCCACGGGCTCCGTCCATTCCAATGTCATCCTTAAGCTTGTGGATGCGCTGGTACGGTTTATTTATGCCCGCTGCGACCGAATCCTCGTGCAATCTAGGTCCTTTGTCGACGCCATCGCTAGGCTTGGCGTTGAGTCGTCAAAGATCGAATATTTTCCGAACAGTGCCGAGGCAATATTCGATAATGCAAGGGGTTCCCTTACTGAGATCCCCGATGTTCAGTTCCCTGAAGGTTTTCGTATAATGTTTGCGGGCAATATAGGAGCCGCACAGGATTTTGAGACGATCCTTAAGACTGCAGAGCTATTGCGGGAACGGGAAGATATCCACTTCATTATCGTTGGAGACGGCCGCATGCTGCCATGGGTCCGCGAACAGCTACACATAAGGGGATTAGCCAGGACGGTGCATTTGCTCGGCCGGCATCCCTTGGATTCAATGCCGGCGTTTTACGCGAGGGCCGACGTCATGCTGGTCACACTCAGGAAAGATCCCATATTTGCACTTACTATTCCAGCAAAGGTACAATCCTACCTGGCTTGTTCGCGGCCTATCGTAGCAGCGCTGGATGGAGAAGGGGCCCGGGTCGTAGATGAGTCCGGAGCGGGGCTGGTCTGCCCCGCGGAAGACCCTCAGTCGCTGGCTAAAACCATTCTGAGAGTGTACAATATGAAGCGCGAGGAACGTGAAGAAATGGCCCTTCGGGGAAGGGCATACTTTGAAAACAATTTTAAATCGGATATACTTCTGCATCGCCTCAACAAATGGCTTGTAGAATTGACGGGAAAAGTCTGAACAACCCGGCGGACGGCCATGCCGTTTGGGTGAATTTACATGGGGAGGAGCAAATGTTTGCCGGCAAGGTTTTATTGATAACGGGAGGTACCGGCTCCTTCGGAAACGCAGTTTTGCGCCGGTTCCTCGATACCGAGGTGAAGGAGATCCGCGTCTTCAGCCGTGATGAAAAGAAACAGGAAGACATGAGGATCGAGCTCAATAACCCCAAGGTAAAGTTCTATATCGGCGACGTGCGAAATTGTGAGAGCCTGAACTTCGCCATGAACGGGGTCGATCTCATCTTCCATGCCGCCGCTCTCAAGCAAGTTCCTTCCTGCGAGTTTTATCCTATGGAGGCGGTAAGGACCAACATCCTCGGGGCTGAAAACGTTTTGAATGCCGGACTGGCACATGGTGTGGAAAGGGTCATCGTACTCAGCACAGATAAGGCGGTCTATCCGATAAATGCTATGGGGATGTCCAAGGCCCTCATGGAGAAGCTCATGGTGGCAAAAGCAAGGACCATGGACAGTAATAGGAAGACAGTTCTGTGCGGTACGCGGTACGGCAATGTTATGGCCTCGCGGGGATCGGTAATCCCTTTGTTTGTGAAACAGATAAAGGAAGGAAGGCCGTTGACGGTGACGGATCCGAACATGACAAGATTTCTCATGTCCCTCGACGATGCTGTTGATCTTGTCACTTATGCCTTCCAGAACGGTAACCAGGGTGACATATTTGTCCAAAAAGCGCCGGCAAGCACTATCGGCGACCTTGCCGGGGCAATAAAGGAAATATTCAACAGCACAACCGAGATAAAGATAATCGGCACACGCCACGGCGAAAAGCTGTACGAGACACTGCTGACGCGCGAGGAGCTTGCCAAGGCGGAAGACCTTGCAGGATATTACAGGATCGTACCTGATGACAGGGACCTCAACTACAACAAGTATTTCACCGAGGGTGCAAGACAACTTTCCCTTCTTGAAGACTACAACTCGCATAACACGCAGAGACTCACGGTTCAAGAGGTAAAGGACAAGCTGTTGAAACTCGATTACATCCAGCAGGAACTTGTTTCCTGAGATGTGCAAGAAAAAGCCGATAGCCATGAACGGCATTGAAGCAATGCAGCCCAATTCGAGCTCACGGGAGCCAGTGTCATGAAGAAAAAGATCTTGATCTTGGGCGGAACAGGGATGCTGGGGCATGTTCTTTTCCGGTATTTCGCTCAAAACGGCGGTTATGAAGTATATGCAACCTCCCGGAATTTTCTTGAGGCGGCATCCCATTTTCCACCGGAGCTGGCAGCCAGGCTCCGGCGGGGCAATGTCGACGCCGACAATTTCGACACCGTTATCCGTGCCCTTGCTTCCATCCAGCCCGATATAGTCATTAACTGTATTGGTGCCATAAAACAGTTGCCCACTGCAAAAGATCCATTGACAGCGATCACCGTCAATGCGCAATTGCCCCACCGCATATCTCTGGTCAGTCGCGCCGCGGATGCCCGCATGATCCATATTAGTACCGATTGCGTCTTTGACGGTAAAAGGGGGATGTATACGGAGGCTGACATCCCGTCTCCCGAAGATCTTTACGGCAGGACCAAGCTGCTTGGCGAAGTCAGTTATCCCCACTGTGTTACGCTCCGCACATCTATTATCGGTCATGAATTGAGGGGCAGGCGTGGATTGATCGAATGGTTTCTGGGGGAATCAGTCAAGGTGAGAGGCTACAAGAACGCCATCTATTCGGGTTTCCCGACCATCGCGCTTGCAAAGATCATTCTCAACTACGTGCTGCCGGATAAACAGATGAGAGGGGTTTATCATGTCTCCTCAAAGCCCATATCGAAATATGATCTTCTCAAGTTGGTCGCGGAAAAATACGGTAAAGAGATCGATATTGAACCATACGAAGATTTTGTCGAGGACCGTTCATTGATATCGGAGAGGTTTTACAGACAAACGGGTTATACGCCACCTGAATGGCCGGACCTGATCGATGCCATGCATAAAGATTTCGAAGCGAACCGGGAGCAATACGGCCGTTAGTTATTTCTAACAGCTACCAGTTCCCATACCAACTAAGGAAGTGCCGCCTATGACGTTAAAAGTTATGACGATTGTCGGTACCAGGCCGGAGATCATCAAGCTTAGTCGGGTAATTGATGAACTCGACCGCCAGACGTCCCATGTTCTCGTACACACGGGACAGAACTATGATTATGAATTGAATGAGATTTTCTTTCAGGAGCTTGGCATACGCAGGCCTGATCATTTCCTGAACGCCGTAGGCGGGTCCGTCGCACAGACAATAGGAAATGTGATTGCTTTCTCCGATGAGACCATGGAAAGGGAGCGACCCGACGCATTGTTGGTACTGGGGGACACAAACAGCTGTCTTTCGGTGATTTCGGCGAAGCGCCGCAAGATCCCCATCTTTCACATGGAAGCCGGAAACAGATGTTTCGACCAGAGAGTGCCTGAGGAGATCAACAGAAGGATTATTGATCACACCAGCGATATCAACCTCCCCTACAGCGAAATAGCGCGCGAATATCTGTTGAGAGAGGGTTTGCCGCCAGATAGCATCATTAGGACGGGCAGCCCCATGTATGAGGTACTGCACCATTACAAGGACAGGATAGAAAGGTCCGATGTCCTGAAACGCCTTGATCTGGAGGAGCGCAAATACTTTGTCGTAAGCTCGCACAGGGAAGAGAACATAGATTTCCCCGAACAGTTCAAGAAACTCATCAGCATGCTGAACAATCTTTCTGAACATTTCGGTAAACGGATCATCGTTTCCACCCATCCCAGGACGAGAAAAATGATTGATGAGATGAAAATGACGCTGGACCCTCGCGTGGAATTGATGAAACCTCTCGGTTTTTGTGATTATGTACACCTTCAGACACGAGCCATTGCAACGATCTCGGACAGCGGGACAATTACTGAGGAGTCTTCGATACTGAACTTTCCTGCCCTCAACATCCGTAATGCCCATGAGAGGCCGGAGGGGATGGAGGAAGGTGCCGTCATGATGACCGGGCTCGATTGGGACCGTGTCATTCAGGGCATCGGCATTCTGGAGTCTCAATCCAGGGGAGAGGACCGGGCGCTTCGTATTGTCAATGACTACAACGTGCCGAATGTATCAATAAAAATAGTGCGCATCATAGTGAGTTATACCGATTATGTCAACCGGACGGTATGGCACAAACCCGTTACTGAATAAGCATGAATACTAATGATCCATCGCTGGTTCTTGTCACGGGTGCCACGGGTGCTGTAGGGCCGCTCGTGGTCAGGGAGTTGTGCAATGCAGGCTACCATGTTCGTTCGCTTTCGATCGATCGGCCTACCGCAGGAGTCTGGCCTGAAGGCGTTGATGAAAGAACGGGCGATGTGACGAACCCCGCGGATGTTGAGGCGGCGATGCATGGTGTGGGTTCCGTGGTCCATCTGGCTGCCTTGCTGCATATTGTAAATGCGGGGCCGGAACTGCATCACGAGTATGAAAGGATCAACGTAGGGGGGACCGCGACTGTGGTCAGGGCTGCTGCCAATGGGGGTGTGAGACGCGTTGTCTTTTTTAGTACCATCGCCGTCTACGGACAATCGGCAGGGAAGGTTCTTACGGAAGAATCGCCTGTACAGCCTGAGAATTTCTATGCACAAACGAAACATACGGGTGAAAGAATCGTTCTCGACGCCAGGGCTGCTGATGGCAGTCATATAGGTGCTGTTCTCCGTCTGGCGGCGGTTTATGGTTCGAGAGTAAAAGGCAATTATAGGAGCCTCACACGGTCGCTGGCGAGGAACCGTTTCGTTCCGATCGGAAAAGGCCAGAATCGCCGTACCCTTGTTTACGATAAGGATGTGGCGAGAGCGGCGGTTCTTGCCGTGGAGAAACCGGAGGCCGCCGGAAAGGTATTTAATGTCTCCGACGGAACATTCCATACCGTCCGCGATATCATTCTCAGCATTTGCGAGGCCCTTGGCAGACGGCCGCCCCGTATGTCCCTGCCCGTGGGCGTGGTTCGAACGGCGGCGGGTATCGCGGAAGATCTGGCACAGTTTGTCGGGCTCAGGAGTCCCGTCAACCGTGCTATTATTGAGAAATATACCGAGGATATAGCCGTGGATGGCGGCCGTATTTGCAGAGAGCTTGCTTTTAGCCCGGAATATGATCTCGCGGCGGGTTGGAGAGAGACCGTAAGCGACATGCGCATGCAGGGCCACTTATAACATAATGAAGCGTTTGTTCGATCTTTTTGTGATCATTCTCCTGACAAGCATTCTCATTATTCCAATGCTCGTCATAGCAATAATGATCAAGTTGACCTCCAAGGGTCCCGTTTTATTCTGGTCGAAGAGGGTGGGTATCGATAATGAGATCTTCAGAATGCCGAAATTTCGCACCATGCGCGTCGACACACCGGATGTCGCCACACATCTCCTGAAAAATCCGGATAATTATCTCATCGCCATCGGTCCTTTCCTCAGGAAGTACAGTCTCGACGAACTTCCGCAGGTGTTGAGCGTTCTCAAGGGAGATATGAGCCTAGTGGGACCCAGGCCAGCCCTGTATAACCAGGATGATCTCATCAAGCTCAGGACGTCAAGGGGTTTGCACAATATCGTACCCGGTATCACGGGATGGGCCCAGGTGAACGGAAGAGATACCGTCTCGATCCCTGTTAAAGTCGACTATGATGAATATTACCTGAGAAATAAGTCATTCTCGTTTGATCTGAAGATACTGTGGATGACCTGTTTGAAGGTGATCAGGTCGGAAGGTGTTCAACATTAGTCAATCCTTTGTATTCATAAATCGTGCAGATTGTGATATAAGAACATCGCAGCCATGAAAAGTCAGCTTATCCTCAATACGAAGCGCTTCGTCGTCATGACCACGGACACAGTCTCTACTGTCTTCGCTTACTGGTTCGCCTTCGCGCTTCGCTTTAATTTTTCCATACCCGACGTCCATCTGAATATGTTCCTTAGCACGCTGCCCGTTCTCGTGATCATCAGGGTTCTGTGTTTCTACTTTTTTGGTCTCTATGCCGGGGTATGGCGATATGCCTCCATGAACGATCTGCTGCGGATCCTGAAGGCGACCATCCTCAGCTCGTGCCTTTTCTTCGCGTACATCGGTCTCGTGTATCATCTGATAGATTTTTCCCGATCGGTCTTCATTATCGACTGGTTTATTATCGTGTTTCTCATAGGTGGCTCACGATTCATGTACAGGCTCTTCAGGGAGTTCTATCCGGTAAGGGTGAACAGGACAAAGAAAAGAGTGCTGATCGTGGGTGCCGGAAGGGCAGGGGAAATGCTGCTTCGAGAGATGAAGCAGAGTGTGAGAATCGGCTATAAGCCCATCGGGTTTCTTGATGACAACAAGGCGAAGAAGGGGTTGAGGATCCACGGAGTTCCCGTTCTGGGAAAGGTGGATGATCTTGCGAAGGTGGTTGACAAGAAACAGATAGAAGAGGCCGTCATTGCCATCCCCTCCCTTACGGGCAAGGAAATGAGGAGGATCATCGGGCTTTGTGACAGCGCCGGAATAGGGTGCAAGACCGTTCCCGCCATCAGCGATATTTTGAACGGCAGCGTTCATGTCAACCAGATACGCGAAATCAGGATAGAGGACCTTCTGGGCAGGGAACGCGTCGAACTCAACAAGGAGCAGATCAGGGAGTATTTGACGGGTAAGAGGGTACTCGTGACGGGGGCGGCGGGTTCCATTGGATCGGAGCTTTGCCGGCAGATCATGAAGATGGAACCGGAGCAGCTTATCCTCTATGAGCGGGTGGAGAATGAGTTGTACCGCATAGACAGAGAATTCGGCGAGGCGTTCCGAGGAAAGGGCTACGTGATGGTCCTCGGGGACATTCTTGATACAGACAGGCTGCGATGGGCCATGGATACTTTCAAACCCCAGGCTGTTTTTCATGCCGCGGCATACAAACATGTTCCCATCATGGAATCTCACCCGCTCGAGGCGGTCAGGAACAACATCCAGGGAACGTACAACGTCGTGAAGGCCTCCCTGGACTCTGGAGTTGATAAATTCGTGCTCATCTCGACGGACAAGGCTGTAAGCCCGGCCAACGTGATGGGTGCGACGAAACGTATAGCGGAGCTTATCTGCCAGGGGATGAACTCAGAAAAGAAGACGAAATTCATCGCCGTCAGGTTCGGTAATGTTCTCAACAGCGCAGGGAGCGTCATACCCCTTTTTAAAGACCAGATCATGAAAGGAGGGCCGGTAACCGTGACCCACCCCGATATGACGCGCTATTTCATGAGTATACCCGAGGCCGCTCAACTGGTTATGCAGGCGGGGGCTCTGGGGAAGGGCGGAGAGATATTCGTCCTCGATATGGGAGAACCGGTGAAGATCACCGATCTTGCGCAGGACATGATCCGGCTCATGGGTTTCAAGGTCGGTGACGATATCGATATCGTCTACACCGGCCTCAGACCAGGCGAAAAGCTTCACGAGGAACTGGTTTCCCAGGAAGAGGAATCGATTAAGACAATGCATGGAAAGATCACCATGGTCCAATCTCCGCCGGTTGATTGGCCCTCTCTCCGCACGAGGATAGAAACAGTGCTCACCATCAATGGTAATGACCCGACGAAAGTTCTGGAAACGCTCAGCGCGTTGATCCCCTCTGATGTTCCGCACACACCGCGGGAGCAATCGTAACATCATGCGAATAATCGACGCAAAATATGTAAAAGGCGTCGCTTCTGCGGCGGATGTGGATTTCCCGGATGTGCCGGAGATATGCTTTATCGGGCGATCGAATGTGGGAAAGTCTTCCCTTATCAATTCGCTCGTCACCCAGAGCGTCGCCAAGACGAGTTCCCGGCCGGGGGCCACGAGGATAATCAATATCTACAGGGTGTTGTACGAATCGCAGGGCAGGCGAAACGTGGTCATCTTCTCCGATTTTCCGGGGTTCGGATATGCGAAGGTCTCGCGGGCTATGGCGCTGGACTGGCAGAAGATGGTGGAGGGATACCTTCAGGCAAACGACCGGATCAAATCCATTATATGGCTTCTCGATGTTCGAAGGGATTTTGATGATCTCGACGAGATGCTTCTCGAATGGCTTATCTCGAAAGAGCTCCCCTTCACGCCCGTTCTTACCAAGGTGGACAAAGAAACACAGGGGAACATTGCGAAGAAAGTACGGTCTTATGAGCGCTTTTTCAGCGGGGAGAAGGCCCGTTTATTCTCGGCCAGAACCGGGTTCGGCAAGAAAGAATTGCTCGGGCACATCGGGCACATAGTACAGGATAAATCGTAATAAAAGGTGATTATAGCCCTTCGATTTAAATATTAGCTACTCTGTCCTTATATCCTTGAGAGTGAATATTGTTTTAAAGATATAGCCTTTTGCTTCTATAGCTTCTTTCCCACCCTGAAGGCGGTCTAGCAGTGCTATGACGCCTTTCACTTTATACCCGCCTTTTTCAACGGCCTCTATTGCTTTTAATGAGGACCCGCCTGTAGTGACCACGTCTTCCAGGATCACCACATTCATTCCTGCTTTCAGGTTTTTGCCGCCCTCGATCCACTGGTTTGTGCCGTGGCCCTTGGGCTCCTTTCGGATCAGGAAACCCATGAGATTGTCTTTTTCGATGTAGGACACGAGTACAACTGAAGATACTAGGGGATCGCCACCGATACTGACGCCTCCCACGGCCTGGATGTCGGGGATCTCCCGGGTCATCTTGTACATCATTTTGCCGACGAGGTACATGCCTTCGGGGTTCAGGGTGGTTTCCTTGGCATCGATATAGAAAGTGCTCTTCTTTCCGCTGACGAGGGTGAAATCTCCTTCCTCGTAGGAAAGAGTCTTGAGGATATTGAGGAGCACTGTGCGGTCTTCGGTCATCATTTTTCTCCTTTGGCGAAAAGTTCCATTTGCTCGAGTTCCATACCCCAGGGGAACCTCGACGGGTAGGTGCCGGAAAAACAGGCGTCGCAGTACGTGTAATCGCCCTTTCCGAGCGCTTTTTGCATGCTTTCTATCGTCAGGTACTCCAGGGTGTCCGAACCCATGTACTTGTTGATCTCGGCTGGAGTGTGTGATGATGCTATGAGCTGCGAGCGCGAAGGGGTATCTATCCCGTAGAAACAGGGATGGGTCGTGGCGGGTGAGCTCACCCTGAAATGTATCTCCCGTGCGCCGCATTGTCTGAGCATCTTGATGATCTTCCTGCCTGTTGTGGCCCTGACGATGGAATCATCGATAACGACGATCCGCTTGGCTTTAACGATATCACGCAGGGCGTTCAATTTCAACTTTACACCAAAATGTCGTATCGAGTCCCTCGGTTCGATGAAGGTCCGCCCGACGTAGTGGTTCCTGATAAGGCCCATTTCAAAGGGGACGCCCGTTTCCTGGGAGTAGCCTATGGCGGCGCTGATACCGGAGTCGGGAATGGGAATGACCATG
The DNA here is from genome assembly GCA_002418985.1 of Deltaproteobacteria bacterium UBA5756. GTDB lineage: Bacteria > Desulfobacterota > Syntrophorhabdia > Syntrophorhabdales > Syntrophorhabdaceae > Delta-02. Next base: position 17,397 of record DIFE01000090.1, on the reverse strand, counting down.
TCCGCCGGGACGGCTGTGTCCCGGGCGAGCTGCCTTCCCAGGGCCTTTCTCACACTGTAGACGGTCTTCCCGAACATGTAGCTGTCGGGCCGGGCGAAGTAGATGAACTCGAAGATGCAGTGTTTGTGGGGCATTTCCTTGAAGGGTTTGAATGACTGCAGACCGTTGGCGTTGATAAGAAGCATCTCTCCGGGTTCGATCTCACGGATATATTTCGCCCCGATGAGGTCGAAGGCGCAGGTTTCGCTCGATACGGCGTAGGTGTCCCTGAGTTTGCCGAGGCACAGCGGCCTGAAACCGAGCGGGTCCCTCATGGCGATGAGTTCGTTATTCGTGAGGGTGAGGATGGAGTATGACCCTTCCACCCTTCTCAAGGCGCTCGTGAGACGTTCGACAGTGGAATTTTCGTGGGCGAGTGCGATGAGATGAATGAGGACCTCCGTATCGGAGGAGGATTGGAAGATGGAGCCGTAATTCTGAAGCTCGTCCTTTATGATTTTCGCGTTGGTAAGGTTGCCGTTGTGAGCCATGGCCAGATACCCTTTGGAATACTCGACCATGAGCGGCTGTGCATTACCGATATTGCTCGAGCCGGAGGTTGAATATCGTACGTGGCCGATGGCGGACCTGCCGGGCAGCGCCGACAGGACCTGGGCGTTGAAGATGTCCGAAACAAGGCCCATCTGGCGATGCGTCTTCATGATCTCGCCGTCGGTGCAGGATATGCCCGCGCTCTCCTGGCCCCTGTGCTGAAGGGCGTGAAGGCCGAGATACGTCAGATTTGCAGCGTCCTTGTGGTCGAATAGACCGAATATTCCGCACATTATATATGTTTTCCTTCGAGCCGCGTAAGCTCTTCGATAAAAAAATCGATGATACCGGCATCCATGAGATAAAAGGATATCCTGGTGATGGGCAAGGGCGGGGGCGTCGAATACCCGGTGAGGAATCCGGCTGTTTCGCCGATCATGATCTCGGCGCACCGCTTCTTCGGGAAACCGAAGATGCCCGCACTGATAGCGGGCATGGAAATGGACGAGAAGCCTTGTTCGACGGCAAGGGCAAGAACCCTCCGCACCGCCTTCTTTAGCTTGTTTTCTTCGTCGCCTTCGCCCCACATGGGACCGACGGCGTGGATGACATTGCGGGCCTTCAGCTTGCCCCCCGTAGTCAGGGCGGCTCCGCCAACGGGTACGTAACCTATCCTGTTACTCTCTTCCTGAATAACAAAACCGCCTTTTCTCACGATGGCGCCCGCCACACCTCCTCCATGCTGGAGATGGGAATTGGCGGCGTTTACAATAGCATCGACGTCGCTTTCCGTAAGATCCCCCCTGATCACGCTCAGGCTGACCCCACGAAAAACGATCTCCTTCAATATCTCCATGATACGCTGTCCCCCTATACAAATCGGTTTTACCGCAGAATGGTAAAACAGGTGGCGGGCAGGGGGTGCGGGGTACCGGTCACCATCACCTGCCGCATTGCCTTTCCATTGCCCGCGCCATTGGTGTATTATAAAACGTAATGTCCAAAAATGAAAATACAGTCGCACTGCGCCGCTCACCCGTGATGTCCTTGAAAGGTGTCGGGCCGGTGATCGCGAAGGGAATGGCGAAGAAGGGGATATATTCCGTCGAGGATCTTCTTTATTTTGTTCCCATTCGATGGCTGGACCGCGGGAATATCAGGAAGATCGGGGAATTGAAGGCCGGTGAAGAGACATCGGTCGTCGGCTCTGTCGAATCATACCGCTCGATGTTCTTCCGTCATGCCCGCAAGAAGGGCTTTGAGGTGATCGTTGCCGACGATACGGGTTTCCTGTCCCTGAAATGGTTCCAGTGGTCAAAGGGGTATCTTCAGAAGATCTGTGAGAAAGGGGCGATGCTTTACCTGTCAGGCAGGGTGGGGAACTTCGGGGGTACTCTTCAGATCGTCCATCCCGAAGTAATTGTACTTGGCGATGAGGAGAGCCCCGAATCGGCGCGGAGGATTCTTCCTCTTTATTCCCAGATCGACGGGGTGAAGCAGGGATTCGTGCGCAAGATCATTTCCGAAGCGATGAACGTCCTTGATTCGGCGCCCCATGGAATCCTGCCGGAGAAGGTGGAAAAACAGCATGACCTCCTGTCCTTTGCCGATGCGCTGAGGTGCGTGCACAGGCCGGGCGGGGAAGATTTCAGCGAAGACAGGGGCACTGGAGGGATCCGGCGGCTTATCCTGGAGGAATACCTGCATTTTCAGATAACACTCATGTCGAAAAAAAGGGCGGTGCAGAAGGAGCGGGGGATCGCTTTTCGACCGGACGGGCAGCTCTACCGGAAATTCCTCCGGAACCTGGGATTTGGGCTCACCGGAGCGCAGGAGCGCGTGGTGGCCGAGATCGTATCCGACATGGTTCGCGACGTACCCATGAACAGGCTCCTCCAGGGCGACGTGGGTTCGGGCAAGACCGTCTGTGCCGTTGCCTGCGCCTGTGTGGCCATCGACAACGGTTTTCAGGTTGCCTTCATGGCGCCTACCGAGATCCTTGCCGAACAGCATTATCTTAACGTCCATCGCTGGTTCGGGGAGCTTGGTGTACCCGTGGCATTGCTCAAGGGCGGTATGGGGCGGGAGCGTCGCGGTATTATCGACAGCATACGAACCGGGGCCGTGCCCATCGTGATCGGGACTCACGCGATGATCCAGGCGGACGTCGAGTTTCACAAGCTGGGCCTTGTGATCATCGACGAGCAGCATCGGTTTGGTGTCGAGCAGCGCAAGAGGCTCAAAGACAAGTCCCGCCGCCCCGATATTCTGAGCATGACCGCCACTCCCATCCCGAGGACCCTCTCGATGGTCGTCTACGGCGACCTTGATGTGTCCATCATCGATGTAATGCCGGCCGGCAGACAGAAGGTGGCAACAAAAGTGCTTTCCGATGACGACAGGGAAAAAGCCCACGCCATGATACGCCAGGAACTGGCAGGCGGCCACGGGGTTTTTATAGTCTATCCCCTCGTCGAGGAATCCGAGCTAAGCGGGGTGCGCGACGCCACTGGCATGGCCTCCCACCTGCAGCGCGACATGTTTTCCGATTACCGGGTGGGGTTGCTCCATGGAAGGATGAGCGCAAAAGACAAAGAGGATGTCATGGGCCGGTTCAGGCAGGGGGTGATCGATGTGCTTGTCTGCACCACCGTCATAGAGGTAGGCATCGACGTGCCGCGGGCTACCATGATAGTTGTGGAGAACGCCGAACGTTTCGGACTGTCGCAGCTCCATCAATTGAGGGGCAGGGTAGGCAGGGGTACACAAAAATCCAGGTGTCTCCTTCTGGCATCGACCAAAAGGACGCATCTGGCCACGAAGCGGCTCAGGATCATGGAAAAAACCAACGATGGCTTCGAGATTGCCGAAGAGGACCTGAGGCTGCGCGGTGTCGGAGATATGCTGGGCGTCAGGCAATCGGGGTTGCCTCCATTCAGGATAGGGGATATCATCAGGGACATCGATATCATGATTCAGGCCAGAAGGGTAGCGGAGGATTTCACGCAGGACCTGCCGGACAGGGCCATGAAGGTGCTCCTGGAACACATCGGCGACAGATTCGAAGACAAGAGAGACCTGTCAGGTATCGCCTGAAAAAAAGAAAGAGGGGGTAGCGTTATGAGAAAGGCCAGAATAGTCTGCACGATCGGACCGCCCACCCAGACCAGCCGGGCCCTGGAATCCCTGGTGACAAAAGGCATGGACGTGGCCCGTCTCAACTTTTCCCATGGCGACCATGAGTCCCACGGTGCGATTATCAGGAAAATCAGGAAGGTTGAAAAAAAGCTGCGCAGGCACGTTGCGATACTTCAGGACCTCCAGGGGATCAAGATCAGGGTGGGCTCGCTTACCGGGGGTAAGGTGAACCTGGAGAAAGGGCGGCCTCTCGAACTCCGGACGGGCAATGAAAAAGGCGACAGCCGATGCGTCTATATCGATTACCCCTGGCTCATACGCGACGCCCGTCCAGGTGACCGGATCCTCCTTGACGATGGACTCATCCAGCTTAAAGTCGAAAGAAACTCGCAGGAGGCGCTCGACGCCATCGTCCTCGAAGGCGGTATTCTCAAGGAACATAAAGGTGTAAATCTTCCCGGGATGAAGGTCAGCGCCCCTTTCTTCACCGAAAAGGACAGGGCCGATCTCGAGTTCGGCATCGGGATGGGCGTGGATTACGTGGCCCTTTCCTTCGTCAGAAGCGCGGCTGATGTCAGGGAGGTGAAGACGTGGCTCAGCAACCGGGGGGTCTCGGTTCCTCTCATCGCGAAGATAGAGAAAGAAGAGGCGATAAAGGATATCGATGCCATCCTCGGCGAGGTTGACGGCATCATGGTGGCGCGTGGTGACCTTGGCGTCGAAATGCCCCTTGAAGAGATCCCCGTGTACCAGAAGATGCTCATCAAAAAGGCTAACGAGGCCAGAAAGACCGTGATAACCGCCACGCAGATGCTTGAATCGATGACGCGTCACTCGCGTCCCACAAGGGCGGAGACGACCGATGTGGCCAATGCCGTGCTCGACGGAACCGACGCGCTCATGCTCTCCGGGGAGACGTCCGCGGGCCAGTATCCCTTTGACGCCGTGGAGGTCATGAACAGGATCATCTCCTTCACCGAAGAGCGCATGACGGATGTAGCCGAAGGGGCATACGTGGCATCCGCGGCCGGTTCGACTTTCGATTTTCCTGGGGCGGTGGCAGAGGCTGCCTCTCGTGCAGCCCGGCAGATGGCGGCACGATGTATCCTCGCTTTCACGATGACCGGTTTTACCGCACGGCTGATCTCCAAGTTCAAGCCTGCCATGCCCGTTATCGCGCTTTCCCCCGATCTGTCTGTCGTGAGGCGGATGAGCCTCTATCGCGGAGTCATCCCCCATCAGGTCAGGAAATTGACCAGTACGGACAGGATGATAGAAGAGGTGGATCGGTTTATGATCGAGGAAGGATTTGCGAATGAGGGCGACGTGATCGTCCTCGTGGCCGGCCACCCCATAGCGGCCAAAAGCAAGACGAATTTCATGAAGATGCACCGGGTGGGAACGAAGGAGAGACAGAAGCAGGAATAACCTGTCTTTATTGACTTATCAATGGTTTACCATATATAATAGTACACTTTTTTTGAAGGGGCTGAACGTGAGAGATACCTATTGCGGCACGATACGAAAAGAAGATGTGGATAAGACAGTGACCCTCGCAGGGTGGGTCTTCAGAAGACGTGATCACGGAGGCCTGATATTTGCCGATCTGCGCGACGTGACGGGGCTCGTCCAGATCGTGTTTTCTCCGGAGATATCGAAGGAGGCCCACGAAAGGGCCGGTGATATACGCAGCGAATACGTCCTCAAGGTGACCGGGAAGGTTTTGAGGAGACCTGACGAGACGGAAAACCCGAATCTTCCCACGGGCCAGATCGAGGTCTACGTTTCCAGTTTCGAGGTGCTAAACACGTGCAAGGTGCTTCCCTTCCAGCTCGACGATGAAGAGATCAATGAGGCCACGCGCCTGAGATATCGTTACCTTGATATGAGGCGCCCTGACATGCAGAAGATATTCATCGAGCGCAGCAAGGCCTATGCCGTCACACGGGACTATCTCCTGTCGAAGGGTTTTTACGAGTTCGAAACGCCGCTTCTCACGAAGAGCACCCCCGAGGGGGCGCGCGATTTCGTGGTGCCCAGCCGGCTTAATACCGGCATGTTCTATGCGCTGCCCCAGTCGCCCCAGCTTTTCAAGCAGCTCCTCATGATGAGCGGGTTCGAGCGGTATTTTCAGATCGCCCGGTGTTTTCGCGACGAGGACTTGAGGGCCGACCGGCAGCCCGAATTCACCCAGATCGACATCGAGATGAGCTTCGTCGGCAGGGAAGACGTCATGAGCGTCAATGAAGGACTTATCATAGCGCTCTACGAGGCGCTGAAAGGCAAAAAACCCCCCGAGGTCCCCTTTCCCCGGATGACTTTCGCCGAAGCGATGGAGAAATACGGCAGCGACAAACCGGACCTTCGCTTCGACCTTACGATTACGGATCTGACTTCGATATTCCTCAAGACGGAATTCGGCGTCTTCAAGAAAACCATCGAATCCGGCGGATTGGTGAAGGCCATTGTTCTCAAGGGGAAGACCCTTTCGCGCAAAGACCTCGACGTGTCGGTGGACATGGCGAAGGAGCTGGGGGCGGGCGGCCTTATCTGGATGCGCAAGGACGCCGAGGGTCTCCAATCCCCCATCGTGAAATTTCTGAGCGATGAAGAGAAATCGCAGATGATCTCCTTGCTCGGCGTGGAGGCGGGTGACGTCATCTTCATCATGTCCGATAAACCCGGTCGGGTAAGTGATCTCATGGGCCGTTTCCGGCTTTACATAGGGGAGAAATATGACCTTATAGACAAGAGTCTGGACAAGTTCCTCTGGATCATCGATTTCCCGCTTCTCGAGTACAGCGAAGAGGAAAAGCGCTATGTGGCCCGGCACCATCCCTTTACGTCTCCCAAGGAGAAACTCGTCGGGTTTGACGGAAATTATGATGCCATTCTCGCCAATGCCTACGACCTTGTTTTTAATGGCGTCGAACTGGGCGGTGGAAGCATCAGGAACCACCGGACCGAGGATCAGGCCGAAATGTTCCGGCTCCTCAATATAAAAGACGAAGAAGCCTCGGACAAATTCGGTTTTCTCCTGGAAGCCCTCGAAATGGGTGCGCCTCCCCACGGGGGCATCGCCTTCGGTTTCGACCGTATACTCATGATGTTCCTGGGGCTTAGCAGCATCAGGGATGTTATCGCCTTTCCCAAGACGCAAAAAGGTTCCTGTCTTCTTACGGGCGCACCGTCGAGAGTGGCGCCCAGGCAGCTCACCGAGTTAAAAATACGGACGATGACGGACTGACCGTCACGCGGGGGGTTAATATGAAGAAGAAAGAGAAGAAAAAGGGATTTATATTCAAAAATATAGCCGCCACATCGAATTTCCCCCTCATCGATGTGGACCATCCACAGCTCTTCAGGGACATCTTTCCCTATGATGAGGTCTGCAAGGTAAAGTTTGACCACAAAATAGAGCTTATCGATCCCCCGGATGATATTTATATAACGGATACCACCTTCAGGGACGGCCAGCAGGCACGCCCTCCCTTTACCGCCGGGCAGATCGAGGTCCTCTTTGATTTCCTCCACCGCTTGAGCGGTCCCAATGGCGTGATCCGGCAGAGCGAGTTTTTTCTCTATACCGATAAGGACAAAGAGGCGCTGGCCAGATGCCAGGAGAAAGGCTACCGGTACCCGGAGATCACGGGATGGATACGGGCCCACAAGGATGACCTTCAGATCGTCAAGGATATGGGGCTCAAGGAAACGGGCATCCTTACGAGCGTTTCCGATTACCACATATTCCTGAAGTTCAACAAGACCAGGTCCCAGGTTTTCAAGGATTATCTCAAGATTGTCGAGAGCGCCCTCGACCACGGGATCGTACCACGGTGCCACTTTGAGGACGTGACCAGGGCCGACATCTATGGTTTTTGTGTTCCCTTCGCCCAGGCCCTCATGAGCATGTCGGAAGACGCCAGGCTGCCCGTCAAGATCCGGCTGTGCGATACCCTTGGGGTAGGCATCACCTACCCGGGATCGGCCCTTCCCAGGTCCATCGGAAAGATCATACGGGCCATGATCGATGATGCCGGCGTGCCTTCTGATTGCCTGGAATGGCACGGCCATAACGATTTCTACAAGGTCCTCATAAATAGTATCAGCGCCTGGATGTACGGGTGCACCTATGTCAACGGCACGTTCCTGGGCCTCGGCGAAAGGACGGGCAATGCTCCCATCGAGGGCCTCATCATGGAATACGTCTCCCTGACGGGAGAGGACAACGGCGTCGATACGACGGTCATCACGGAGATGCGCAACTATTTCGAACGGGAGATAGGGCATCACGTTCCGAAAAACCAGCCTTTCGTGGGCCTTGACTTCAATGCCACTTCGGCAGGCGTACACATAGACGGCATTCTGAAGAATGAGGAGATATATTCGCCCTTTGACACGAACAAGCTTCTCAACCGGCCTCTGGCCGTCAATATTACGGACAAGTCGGGCCTGGCAGGCATAGCGCATTGGGTCAATTCCCATTTTGCCCTGACGGGGAAGGAAAAGGTGGAAAAGACGCACCCCGGCGTGGCCAAGATCAATAAATGGATAGCCCGGCAGTATGATGAAGGCAGGGTTACCTGCATGGCGGAAGAGGAGATCGAGCATCAGGTCAGGCGGTATATCCCGGAGATCTTTGTGTCCGAGTTCGAGTTGATGAAGAAGAGGGCCTTCGATATGGCTGCCCATCTCGTGGAACAGTACATCGAAGAGGAAGGGATCAAGAGTATGAAGCCCGACAAACAGGAAGAACGCCTGAAGAGCCTTGTCGAAGATTACCCCTATATCCAGTTCGCATACGCCGTCAACGGGGAGGGGATCAAGATCACCCGCAATATCACGCAGGCTGCGGATAAGGCCAAGTACCAGAAGATCGGGCTCAACGAAGATTTCTCCGACAGAGATTGGTTCATCAAACCCATACGGGACGGAAAGATCCACGCAACCAACCTCTACTCGTCAAGGATAACCGAGGCGTTGTGCGTTACCGTGTCGGGGCCCATACGGGATGAGATGGGTGACATCGTCGGTGTCCTCGGTCTCGATATCCGGTTCGAGGATCTCACGAAGGCGGAGGCCTGATGAACATGGGCAGAACGCTTGCAGAGAAAATCCTGGGGAGGAATACGGGCAGCGACGTAACACAGGGAAGCTACGTCATTGTCAATGTTGACAGGATCCTTCTGCAGGATGGAACGGCACCGCTGGCGATCAAAAAATTTGCCGATATGGGTTTTGACAGGCTCTTCGATGGGTCGAGGATCACCTTCTTCATCGACCATGCCTCGCCAAGCCCGCGTATGGAACTTTCAAACGATCACATGGCAATACGGGAGTTCGCGGCACGCCACGGCGCAAACGTCAGCGATGTGGGCGAAGGCATCTGCCATCAGCTCATGTCCGAGGGAATCCTTTCACCGGGCGAAGTACTGACCGGGGCGGATTCACATACCTGTACGGGAGGGGCGCTGGGTTCCTTCGCTACGGGGATGGGCTCCACCGACATCGCAACTGCGATGGGACTTGGCAAGACATGGATGAGGGTCCCTGAAAGCTTTCTCTTCAACCTGTCAGGCGCGCTGCCAAAAGGGGTCTATCCAAAGGATCTGATCCTCTGGATCATCGGCTTGATCGGAGCGGATGGTGCCACCTACAAGGCGATGGAGTTTTCAGGCGAGGCCGTTTCCTCAATGGCCGTGGAAGAGAGAATGACGATTGTCAACATGGCCGTGGAGGCGGGTGCGAAATGCGGTCTTTTTCCGTCCGATGAAATCACCCGGCTTTACCTGCGACAGAAGGAACGCGAGGGGTCTTTTGTTGCGATCATGCCCGACCCGGACGCCGTATACGAGAAGGTCTTCGATATCGATCTCGGCAAAATGGTTCCCGTTGTCAGTTTACCCCATACCGTCGACAACACACGGGCTGTTGATGACAGCGAGGTGCAGGCCGTCAGGGTCAACCAGGTCTTTATCGGCTCCTGCACGAATGGAAGACTGGAGGACCTGAGGGTGGCCGCACAAATCCTGAAGGGCCGGAAGAAACTTTCCAGGGTCAGACTCATAGTCGGTCCTGCGTCACGGGAGGTGTACCGTCGTGCCCTGAAGGAAGGAATTCTGGAGACCTTGCTTGATGCCGGAGCGACAATCCTTCCCCCCGGCTGCGGGCCTTGCATCGGTCTGCATCAGGGTATCCTTGGCAGGGACGAGGTCTGTGTCGCGACGTCGAACAGAAATTTCCTGGGCAGGATGGGCAATCCCGAGTCGGGCATTGTGCTCGCTTCGCCGGCGACGGCTGCAGCAAGCTCCCTGACGGGCAAAATAACTGACCCGAGAGAGGTTGTGTGATGGTTTTACGAGGCAGGGCCTGGATTTTCGGAGACGACATTTCAACGGACCACATCATCCCGGGGCGTTTCTATCACCTGCGGTCGAATCTGGACGAGTTGAAAAAACATGTCTTTGAGGATATCGCCCCCGGTTTCTCTGAAAGGGTCAGAAAAGGTGATGTCATTGTGGGCGGAAGGAACTTCGGCCTTGGCTCAAGCAGGGAACACGCCCCCCTTATCATTAAAATGGCGGGTATCGATGCAATAGTCGCCCGTTCCTTCGCCAGGATATTCTACCGCAACGCTATCAACGTCGGTCTCGCGGCAATTATCTGCCCCGTCGACGGGATAGGCGAGGGCGACGAACTGGAGATCAGTCTCGATGAAGGGTGGATTGTCGACACGGCAACGGGCGAACGTAAGAAATTTTCTCCCTTGCCGCCCATCATGCAAAGCATCCTTAACGAAGGCGGTCTCGACTACTATATCAAAAAATACCGGGGGTTTTCCATCTGATGGAGACGATAAGAATCCCGATCATTGCCGGCGACGGAACCGGCGAGGACATATGGAACGCCTCACGCGAGATTTTCGAGGAGGCGGTACACAAGACCACGTCAGGCACCAGGCGGATCGAATGGCTGGAATTGCTTGCCGGATTAAAGGCCCTCGAGAAGAAAAACCACCTCCTGCCCGAGGAAACGGTCGATGCCATCACGGACTGCAGCATAGCCCTCAAAGGTCCCTTGACGACACCTGTCGGAGGAGGATTCCGGAGCGTGAACGTCTACTTGCGGCAGAAGTTCGATCTCTACGTCTGCATGCGGCCGGTTCGCTGGTTCAAAGGATTGCCAAGTCCGCTGAAGAAGCCCGAGGCGGTGGATATTGTGATCTTCAGGGAAAACACGGAAGACCTTTACAGAGGGATCGAATGGAAGGCGGGTACGGCGGAATCGGCGACCGTGATAGACTTCCTGAGAAATACAATGGGCGTGGAATTGAGACCTGATACCGGAATCGGGGTAAAACCCATAAGCCGGACCGGTACGCGGCGGTTTGCGAAGTGGGCCATTGAGTGGGCAATAAAGGAAGACCGCAGGGCCATTACCGTGGTTCATAAGGGAAACATCATGAAGTACACGGAAGGTTCCTTTCGCGAATGGGCTTATGAGGTGGCGGAGGCCTATGGCGATCGCCTGTCGGCGGAAGGGGAAAAAGACAAGATACTCCTCAATGACAGGATTGCGGACAACATGTTCATGCAGGTCATTACCAAACCCGGGGATTACGACGTGCTCTTATGCCCCAACCTCAACGGTGACTACCTCTCCGACGCCTGCGCCGCCCTGATCGGAGGTCTTGGAGTGGCTCCGGGTGCAAATTTCGGCGATGATGTGGCTATTTTCGAGCCCACTCATGGAAGCGCCCCCAAGTATGCCGGGAAAGACATCGTGAATCCCACGTCCTTTCTCCTGTCGGGGGCGATGCTCTTTGACCATATGGGGATGGCGGATACGGGTGCGGCTATACGCGCCGCCGTGGAACAGACCATACGGGACGGAATCGTCACGTACGATCTGGCGCGTCAATTCGAGAATAGCAACGCCGTGAAATGTTCGGAATTCGGCAGGGAAGTGCTGAAACGGCTGTCGGCTTCCCCGGCATAATATGGACCTTAGGGAAGGGAATTAAAGATGATAGACGAACTTAAAGGAAAGATCGACGAGCTTCAGGGGCGTATCCGCTCTCTCAGAGGTTATCTTTGACCTGCCTCACCTTCAGGAAAGACTAGGTGAACTCGACCGGGAAATGTCGAGGGCGGACTTCTGGGAGGATCAGGAAAAGGCGCAGAAGATACTCCGGGACCGCTCTCGGGTCGATGAAGAAATCAAGAACTGGCTGAAGAAAGAGGAAGAGCTTGAAGAAATCCTCATACTTAGTGATTTTATAAGGGAAACCGAGGATACCGACGATGTCGAAGAGCTTGTCGGACGGGTCAAATCTCTCGATGAATCCCTGGGATCTTACGAGATAGAGATGATGCTCTCCGGAGAAAATGATGAGAATAATGCCATCATTTTCATCAATTCGGGGGCCGGCGGAACAGAGGCCCAGGATTGGGCCGAAATGCTCTTCAGAATGTATTTGAAGTGGGCGGAAAGAAAAGGGTTTGAAACGCAGGTGGTCGATATGCTGTCCGGCGAGGAGGCGGGCATCAAGAATGTCACCTTTCTGGTGTCGGGAAAGCATGCCTACGGCTATCTCAAGTGCGAGAGCGGTATCCATCGTCTCGTCAGGGTATCGCCCTACGACGCAAACAACCGCAGGCACACCTCCTTTGCATCTGTCTATGCTTATCCCGAAATATCTGAGGATATAGAGGTGGACATAAAAGAAGAGGACATCAGGATAGACACATACCGGTCGAGCGGCCCCGGCGGCCAGCATGTCAACAGGACCGATTCGGCGGTGAGGATCACGCATATCCCCACAGGCATCGTTGTACAATGCCAGAACGAACGTTCCCAGCACAAGAACAAGTCGATGGCTATGGCAATCCTCAAATCTAGAATCTATCAGTTTGAAAAGAAGAAACAGGATGAGAAGATGGATACCCTGAACAAAGAAAAGAAGGACATAGCCTGGGGAAGCCAGATCCGTTCCTATACCCTTCACCCCTACCGACTTATCAAGGATCACAGAACAAAACACGAAGAGCACAACGCCGATGCGGTACTGGATGGAGATATTGATGCATTTATTAAAGAATACCTTTTGTACTTGACTTTCAACCAGAAAAGGAAGGATAATTAAATAGATATGGAAATTTTTAGCATAAATAAAGAGATAATTAACGTAAACCGTATAGAAGAACTGGAAGAAAAGATTGACCGGCTCATTGAAAGCTATCGCGTGATCAAGGAAGAAAATGAGAGCTTGAAAGCGCAGGTCGAGTCTTTCCAGAACAACGATAAGGATTTACAGGGGAAGATTACAGAAATCCGGGGCGAGCGGGAATTACTCATCGAGAAGGTCCAGAAGATACTCGAAAAAGTCGAACGAGTAGAGATCTAGAGGTTTTTATGGACAAAAAGGTTGAAGTAACCATTCTGAAACAGCCTTTTACTTTCGTCGGTGAGGATGACGAGAGGATAAAGCGCGATGCTCGCTTTGTCGGTGACAAGATTGAGCGCGTGGTCAATCGCTACGGTATAGTGAACACATTGAACGCCGTGATCATGGCAATGATGGAACTGGCGGATGAATACCTGGAAATGAAACAGCAGGTCGAAAAGGTGGACGGAAGGACTCTTCGGCTTATTAAAAAGTTCGAAGATATTGAAAACATAGAAGTTCCCTGCGGTGTTCGTGATAGGCGGTAGGCTGTGAGCCAACACCTCAACACCGGGAGCTGTGTCCTGCTGTTGTGTGCATGCTCACCTCGAGTGAGAAGCCTGATGCAGCATAACGGCACCCACGTGATAACGAGGTTCAAGACATATCGTTTACACGGCATCTGCGGGGCTAATTTTAAGGGGTCATGCTTAAGGAAACAGAGGTTGACATAAATAACTTCGGGCCATTATGGAGGGGTATCCAATATAACGTTTGATAAATTGATGTTGTTAATCCTCTTTCTTTCCTTATGATTGCACCCCCTTAATAATATTAAGATATATTAGGGGGTCTTATTGAATACAATCGTAATAGCCGCCATCGCGTTTGTCGTAGCACTTTTCATTGGATTCTTTCTCACCAAACTAATTCACCAAAAGAAAGTAGGCGAGTACGATAAAATCGGGAAGAAGATTCTCGATGATGCGAAAAAAGAAGCTGACGTGCTGATGAGAGAGGCCTCTATTCAGGCGAAGGATATAGTCCTTCAGGCCCGCAACGAGATTGAACAGGAAGTTAAGACCCGCAAGATCGAGATGCAAAACACGGAAAGAAGACTCTCCCAAAAAGAACTGAATATCGATAAGAAACTCGACACCCTTGAAAAGAAGGAAGACGACCTGTCCCGTAAAGACCGCGAATTATCGAACAAGAACAACCAGCTTGAAGCGAAGATCAGGGAACAGGAGAATCTTTTGGGACGGTCGCGGGAAGAGCTTGAAAAGATATCGGGGATGACCGGAGAGGAAGCCAAAAAGACACTAATCCAGGGTCTGGAGGAAGAAGCCCGGTTTGAGTCGATGAAGATGATCAAGAAGATCGAGGAAGAGGCCCGAGAAAAAGCAGATAAGAAGGCCAAGGAGATCATCGCATTCGCTATTCAGAGGTATGCCGGAGAATATGTCGGTGAGGATACCGTTTCCGTGGTGCCTCTGCCCAACGAAGAGATGAAGGGCAGGATTATAGGCAGGGAGGGCCGCAATATCAGGGCCCTCGAGGCGGCAACCGGGGTGGACATCATTATTGATGATACTCCTGAGGAAGTGATCCTGTCGTGTTTTAATCCCGTCAGGAGGGAAGTGGCCCGGATAGCCATCGCCAAGCTCATAAGTGATGGCAGGATACACCCGGCCAGGATAGAAGAAATCGTTTCAAAAGTGGCTGAGGAAATGGAAGAAAAGATCAAAGAGGCCGGCGAACAGGCGGTATTTGATCTGGGCGTGCACAACGTACACCCTGAGTTGGTCAAGCTCCTTGGCAGGCTCAAATTTCGCAGCAGCTATGCCCAGAACATATACCAGCATTCCCTGGAGGTTGCCTTCATATGCGGTGCCATTGCAGCGGAACTGAAGGTCAGCGTCAAGGAAGCCAAAAGGGCAGGCCTTCTTCATGATATCGGCAAGGCCGTCGACCATGAGGTGGAAGGTTCCCACGCAACGATAGGCGCTGACCTGGCTAGAAAATACGGAGAGAAGGAAGAGATCATTCATTCTATTCTGGCCCATCATGAGGATGTTGAGGTAAAAAGCCTCCTCGATGTGATCGTGCAGGCTGCGGACGCCCTATCCGGCGCAAGGCCGGGCGCGCGCAGGGAAATGCTGGAGACGTACATCAAGAGACTTCAGGAGCTTGAAAGGATCGCGAACGCCTTTCAGGGTGTTGAAAAATCCTACGCCATCCAGGCAGGCAGGGAGATACGTATCGTCGTTAACAGCGAGAGGATAAACGACGAAAGCCTCATCATGATGTCCAAAGACATCGCAAAGAAGATCGAAACCGACCTTTCTTATCCAGGTCAAATCAAAGTGGTCGTGATCAGGGAGACGCGTTCGGTAGAATATGCAAAATGATCGGTTTACAGTCCTTTTCCTTGGCGATGTGATCGGAAAGCCCGGCAGAAAAGCCGTGGGCGAATATCTGCAGCAAACCCGGGCAGATTTCGTTGTGATAAACGGAGAGAATCTGGCGGGAGGGATAGGAATCACCGCCCGGACCGCCGTGGAAATGCTCTCTCTCGGAATTGATGCGATTACCACCGGAAACCACGTCTGGAAGAAGAAAGAGATCGCTACCTTTCTCATGGAGGAACAAAGGGTTATCCGTCCTTTGAACTATCCCCGGGGGACGCCCGGTTTTGGATATACAGTCGTCAAAAAAAATGGCATCTCCCTCTGTGTCGCGAATATCGAGGGACGTATCTTTATGAATTCCCTCGATTGTCCTTTCAGGGCCATGGAGGAACTGCTGGAGACCGAGAGCGAGAGGCCGGATGCACCGGTCATAGTGGATTTCCATGCCGAGGCAACATCAGAGAAGATAGCCATGGGATGGTTTCTCGACGGAAGGGTCAGTGCCCTCATGGGCACGCATACGCATGTTCAGACAGCCGATAACAGGGTTCTGCCACGGGGGACCGGATATATCACCGACCTGGGCATGACGGGACCGGCCGACTCCGTGATCGGGATGGACAAGAGAGGGGTTCTGGAACGTTTCTACACCCAGATGCCCCAGAAGTTCGAAGTCGGAAAGGATGATGTCGAGGTTCAGGGGGTTATTCTTACCATTGATAAAAATACTAAGAAGTGCCTCGATATCACAAGAGTTAAAGAAAAAATAGCCTGAATTCGTTCAAGAACAGAATAATTTCAAAACATAATATGGAGATGTCATGGTGATCGAAGAACAGATAGCGGTTATCAAGCGCGGCGCGGTCGACCTGATCAACGAGAAGGAACTGAGGGAGAAAGTGGCACGTGCCGAGACCCTGAAAAGACCTTTGAGGGTCAAACTTGGCCTGGATCCCACCGCGCCGGATCTTCACCTGGGTCACACCGTCGTCCTTCAAAAGCTCAAACAATTCCAGGATCTGGGACATGTAGCCATATTTTTGATCGGTGATTTCACGGCGATGATCGGAGATCCCACCGGCCGCAGCGAGACAAGGCCCGCCCTAACGAAAGACCAGATCATGGCCAATGCCGAGACCTACAAGAAACAGGTCTTCAAGATACTCGACCCGGAAAAAACGGAGGTCAGGTACAACAGCGAATGGTTTGAGAAGATAAGCGCCGCGGACATGATCCGGCTTTGCGCTCAATACACGATGGCAAGGATCATGGAACGGGAAGACTTCAAAAACCGCTACCAGAACAATCTCCCCATCAGCATTCACGAGTTTCTCTATCCTTTGGTCCAGGGATACGATTCCGTGGCATTGGAGGCGGATATAGAACTCGGGGGCCACGACCAGATATTCAACCTCTTCGTCGGCAGAGACATACAGAAATCCTACGGACAGGAGTCACAGGTGCTCGTTACCGTACCGTTGCTCGAGGGCACGGACGGCGTGAACAAGATGAGCAAGAGTTATGGGAACTATGTCGGCATAGACGAACCCCCCGACGACATGTTCGGCAAACTCATGTCCATATCGGACGACCTCATGATCAAGTACTACGAACTGCTCAGCGACATCCCCCTTGAGGCCCTAACAGCCCTCAAAACCGGCCTGGCGAACGGCATGGTCCATCCGAAACAGGCCAAGATAGATTTCGCGAAAGAAATCATCACGCGTTTTCATGATGCAAGCGCTGCCAGGTCCGCACATGAGAACTTCGAAAAGATGTTCAGAGACAAGGAGATCCCCGACGATATAGAGACGGTCGTAATGAACCGCTATGACGCCGGGATATGGCTTCCCAAGCTTATGGTAAACATGGGACTGGTTCCCTCCACATCCGAAGGAAAAAGGATGATCAAACAGGGCGCGGTCACAATAAACTCAGAGAAGATATTCTCCGAGGACCTCCCTGCGGGCCAGGAGCTTGTTATCAAGGTGGGAAAGAGAAAATTCAAGAGGCTTGTCCTTGAATAGAGCCCGTAACCCTTGACATTAGCCGAAATTTGTTGTTTATTTTACCCTCGATACGGTTAATGAACGTGAGCTGAAACGCTCTTTTGTTCAGGCGCTCTTTTTGATTTAGAAAAGTAAATTCCAC
>DIFE01000010.1 GCA_002418985.1 Deltaproteobacteria bacterium UBA5756 | reverse complement strand
TTGTCATCCGTCTCGTCAAGACGAGAGACCTCATTCATAAAGGTGTAAAGAAAAACTGCCTTTCTCTTGCGAATGCGCTTCCCTGCCCCCATGAGACAGTCATTATCAAATACGAAGAGGGGAAGGAACAAAAGACCACCGTATCATATAATGCCGTTCCTGTAAAACTTCCCGGAAGGGCGAATCCTTTGTTCCTTGTCGTGGTGAAGGGGTTTGGACAACAGCCCATGATGCTCCTGACAAGCTGTATGGTAAAGCCCAAGGCCAAAGAACACATATGGCGCATTGTGGAGATCTACCTGACCCGCTGGAAGTGCGACGAATCCTTCCGGTATATCAAGCAATGCTATAATCTGGAAGACATACGGGTACGGAGCTATGTGAGCATAAGGAACACCGTGGTGCTGGTTCTCGCCGTTTCCTACTTTGCCGCGGTTTACCTGGGAGATAACCTCAGGCTTAAAATGTTCATGCAGAGAATATATCTTGTGTCCAAAAGATTCTTCGGGGTACCCACCTTCTTCAATTACGCCATTGCCGACGGGCTCTACAATCTCCTGTTTGCAGACAGGACCGGAATCAATAATATGCTAACAACGAAGAAGCCCGAATTTCAGCTATGCTTCAGCTTCTGGGAAGAGGCGGGGTAAAAAACTGGGGAAACTCCAGAGCGCTCTTGGGTTGACTTTTTCACAAGAATGTAATAAAAAGAAACACGCAAGGGGCGATTAGCTCAGATGGTTAGAGCGCTGGTCTCACATACCAGAGGTCGTTGGTTCGAATCCAATATCGCCCACCATTTGATCCCTTGGGGGCACAATGTCAGGACATAGCAAGTGGAGTTCCATTAAGCATAAAAAAGGCGCGGCCGATGCGAAGCGCGGAAAGATCTTCACAAAACTGATTAGAGAGATAACGACGGCCGCGCGAATAGGTGGGGGCGATCCTGAGTCCAACTCGCGGTTGCGCGTCGCCGTTGACAGCGCTAAAGCGGAGAACATGCCGAAGGACAACATCGAGCGGGCCATAAAGAAAGGTACCGGGGCGCTCGGCGACTCTGTAGCGTACGAAGAGTATGTTTACGAAGGTTACGGACCCGGTGGTGTCGCCATCCTGATCGAAGTCCTGACCGACAACAAGAAGCGTACCGCCGCCGAAGTAAGACATTCTCTTTCACGGCTGAACGGCAATCTCGGAGAAGCCGGTTGCGTGTCGTGGCTGTTCAGCAAGAAAGGGTTCATGTCATTTGATAAGAAGGTTGTCGACAGCGATAAGATCATGGAACTGGCGCTTGAGGCCGGTGCGGAAGATATTAGCGATGAAGGAGATGAGATCGAGGTCTATACCGACATCTCCAATTTTGAGAGTCTAAAAAAAGTTTTTGAAGAAAACAAAATCCCCCACATCGTCTCGGAATTAAGTATGGTTCCTCAGAACTATGTCAAGCTCGAAGGCAAGCATGCGGAAACCATGCTCAAACTCATGGAAGCCCTCGAAGATTCCGACGACGTTCAGAAGGTGTATGCGAATTTCGATATAGATGCCGCTGAGATGGAACGGTTGACTTCGTAACGACTGCAGCTTCGGCAGACCTTATTTCACGATACTTTGATGCGTTTTACTTCACCGCTCTGTCCGGTCAGGTCCACTTCTTTCCCGTTAAGGTTCAGTTTTACACCCCCCGCATTACCGATGAGCAGATCGAAATTTTCCCTGGCGTTAAGAACGATGATATCTTCGGAATTTAGCATGAATTCCTTTTTCTCATTCCCGTCGATGACGACACTGACCCACGTCCGTTCGTGGCAGGTAATCATAAGCTTCTTGACGTCGGGGAACTCCGGCAGCGCGGCGGCTTGTTCGTTCTGGGGCGCTCTCACGCTAACGGAAGCCGGCTGAGTAACCTGTGTCGGGGAAGATTTCGAAACGGAACGTTCCTTGTATATCTGGTTCAGGACAAAAAAAGCGATTATCAAGACGAATATGAGGGGGTAGAATATGGCTCGTCTTCCAACGCGCCGAGACTCTTGAACCGCCTCTTTTTTCCCCGGGACCTCGGCTATGAATACTTCCTCAGCCTTCGGGGCGAGTTCTAAAATATCTTCATTCATATCGAGAAGATGGGCGTATTCCTTGAGGTAGCCTCTCACATACACTTCGTGGGGGAGCACACGCCAGTCCCCTTCTTCTATCGCCTGTACCAACGATTTTCTGAGGCACAGCGAGTCAGAAATGTTTATGATTGTAAGCCCTTTTTCTTCACGCTTCTCTCGGAGAGTCTTACCAATTTTCTGAAGGTCTAATGACATTTATCTATCCTTCATAACTTATCGCTCAAATCGTTCCCGAATTAAGCTTTTGTCGCGCCGACATAGAATGGATTCGAATATAATATTGTATACTTTCCGCATCGTATTTCAAGGACTTTTTTTAACATATCAGAACAAACATGCTTTTTCTATGACATATGTCACAAAAATGTACCTGTGGAGGCGTTATTCGAGATTAAGGAAAGCGCCCGCCCGGGAAAGCGGGCGCTTATTCCGCAATTACTTCATTTCGCTGTGATTCTTTAAGTCTTGCCAATCGTGATTGACATGATCCTGAATCTCGGCAATGAGGTCTTCCGTTAAATGGCGGAACCTGCCCTGCCCTTTAATATATTCGCTGACCGGTCTTAAGGGTTCGGGGCTATAGGTGATTCTGTATCTGCCGTTTTCGACTTCGTACAGAGGAAACATACCCGTTCTGACAGCAAGCCTCCCATAATGAATAGCCTGATCCGATGGTATCCGCCAACCCGTAGGGCAGACGGAAAGGACGTGTATGTATGCCGGACCCTTCGTGGCCTTCGCCTTTTTTATCTTTGCCAGGAAATCGAACGGATAGGACGGACAAGCTGTTGCTACATAGGGAATATTATGGGCGGCGGCTATCTTCGGCATGTTTTTCTTCTGGGTCGCCTGTCCCATGCTTTTCTTGCCCGGAGGGCTAGTTGTTGTCATTGCGCCGAAAGGCGTCGATGATGAACGCTGGATCCCCGTATTCATGTACGCCTCATTATCGACACAGATATAGGTGAAGTTGTGTCCCCGTTCCATTGCCCCGGAAAGGGCCTGCAGGCCTATATCGCTTGTTCCGCCGTCACCGGCGATGGCAATGACATTAATATCTTTCCTTGCAATCTTTCCTTTATCCATGAGGATCCCTATGCCGGATTCGATGCCGGAGGCAACGGCCGCCGCATTTTCAAAGGCGACATGAATCCAGGGGAGGCGCCATGATGTGGTCGGAAGCGGCGTTGAAATGATTTCCATGCATCCCGTTGCCATGGCAATGATCGAATCCCTGCCGAAAACCTTGAGGCCCAACCTCAGGGCAAGGATTTCTGCACAGCCCTGACAGGCCCTGTGCCCCGAGGTTGCGTATTCAAACTCAGGATTATCCGTATATCGTTCAAGACTCTTCATTCTCATGATCTCACCCCTATTACGCCGTAATTCTTATTGTCAGCATGGGATAGCTTTCCCGAAGAAACGACCTGTTCGTAGACCTCCATCAACTCCTCGGGTTCAACATCTCTTCCGCCCAGCCCGAAGATGAAATTCTCCAGTTGGACACTCAACCCGTTGGAAACCACCAGACTGGCCATTTCATTGAAAAGCGGACCGTTCATTGCGCCACCCGGCATTACGCGCTCCAACACGACAATTTTCTTTTTGGTTTTCAGCACTTCTAAAACCTCAGCGTCGGGAAAAGGTCTGAAAAGCCTCAGCGAAACAAGGCCAAGCTCCTTTCCTGCCTCTTTGAGGCTGTCTATCGCAGTCTTGATGTTCTCGTTGATGGACCCCAATGCCATGAAGACAGTATCGGCCTTTTCTGTATTGTATGTTTCCACAAGGTTGTATGTTCTGCCGAATTCCCGGGAGAACTGATCCATAACTTCCTTGACCACGTCCTTTGAGTTCCTGATGGCCATCTCCTGGCTGTACTTTGCCTCGGTGTAGAGTTCGGGCATCGCGTAAGCACCCATTGTGACGGGCTTGTCCGGATGGAGGGTGTACAATGGATTATAGGGAGGCAGGAACCGGTCTACGTCTTCCTGCAAAGGAAATTCGATAGGTTCGATGACGTGGCTCAACGAGAACCCATCAAGATTGACCATCATCGGTAGAAGGACGCGGCGATCTTCGGCTATCTTAAAGGCCATTATAATTGAATCCACGACCTCCTGGCCGTTCTCGCAAAAAACCATGACCCATCCCGTATCACGAGCTGCCATGATGTCCGAATGGTCTCCCCAGATGGAAAGCGGCGAAGACAGTGCCCGGTTGACAGCAGCCATGACAATCGGAAGGCGCATGCCTGATGCTATGAAAAGGATCTCATGCATAAGCTCCATGCCCTGGGAACTCGTTGATGTAAATGTGCGGGCGCCGGTCGCGGAAGCGCCGACACAGGCGGACATGGCCGAGTGTTCGGACTCGACGTTGATATAGGCAGCCTCAAGCTCACCATTGGCGACAAGCTCCGCGAGATGCTCGACGATATGCGTCTGAGGTGTGATGGGATACGCGGCAATCGCCTCGACACGGGCGAGCTTTGCTGCAACCGATGCCGCGATGGATACTTCCATGCCTTTTTTCGTGCTCATCGTTCCTCCTCCACCATCGCAATTGCACCCGGTTTGCATTCCTTCGCACAGATGCCGCACCCTTTGCAATAGTCCAGATCGGCCTCGTAGAAGCCGTCATCCCTCTGGCGGATGGCAGCATCAGGACAGAAGAGCCAACAAAGGCCACACTTCGTACATTTTTCCCTGTTCCAGACTGGCTTGGAAGAACGCCAGTCCCCGGTCTTATACTCCATTGCGTTTCCGACATCTTCAATAACACAACCTACCGTTAATTCATGCCACTTGTATTGATCCATAGGTTTAGCCATAGATCCCCCTTCGTATAGAAAATAAAGAGCTGCGTTGATTTATTTTAAATGTGAATCGATATGTGAAAGTTTGAACAAAATGGTTCATATAAAGTGTTTGATATTTAAAGTGGTAGATGATAGCACATTTCTTTCCCTCAATCAACACCATGTTTTACGTTGGATAATGTGAAAAAGGGTACATAAAACTCTCGGTAAAGCCCTGTCATGAAAACATAATTAGTTTCCATCCGGAAACCC
>DIFE01000110.1 GCA_002418985.1 Deltaproteobacteria bacterium UBA5756 | reverse complement strand
TTTGGGAAACGGATTATCCTGGAGAACAGTGGGAAAAAGCCTATAACCTGTAACCCGTCTCTAACTTCTATATGATGCATTGATCTTGACATAATCGTAGGTAAGGTCGGTCGTAAAGATGTCGAAGGATGCCTTACCTTCGTTGAGATCGACGATGACGGATATCTCTTTCCTGTCCATGAGTTTTTTTAGCACCTTCTCATCGAAGGGGACTTCCGTGCCGCCCTTCGCGATCACCTCGCCCTGAAGGGAGATATCCACTTTTGAAGGGTTGAGGGGCACGCCGGCGTCGCCGGCCGCCGCTATTATGCGCCCCCAGTTGGGATCGCTGCCGAAAAAGGCGGTTTTTGTGAGAGGAGACAGGGCGATGCGCCGGGCGATCTTCTCGGCCCATTCTTTCCTTTTGGACCCTTTTACAATAATATGAGCGACCTTCGTAGCTCCTTCGCCGTCCCGTACAACCAGCATTGAAAGCTCCTTGAGTACGGTCCCGAGGGTCTCTTTGAATGACTCCAGGGCATGGCTGTCCTCGTCGCCCTGACGGGTGAAAAGCATGATCGTGTCGTTAGTACTGCATTCCCCGTCAACCGTTATGCGCTCGAAGCTGTCCCTGATGGATTGGGTAAACGCACGCCTGACCGTTTCCGGCGAAACCGGGAAGTCGGTAAAAACGAAGGCAAGCATCGTCGCAAAGAACGGGTTGATCATGCCGGAACCCTTGGCAACGCCGACGACCTTATATGTCTTTTTCCCCTTGCATGTCGCCTGTACGATTTTGGGATAGGTATCCGTTGTCATGATGGCCCGGGCGAATTCGTCGATACCGGACTCTTTCGTGCTGCCTGCGGCGCGGGGCAGGGCGGATATGATGGTATCGACGGGGAGCCTTTTGCCGATAACACCGGTGCAGGCAAAAAGTACCTTTTCGGGCGGTGTACCGATAAGCGGTGCCAGAACCTTTGAGATGGCCGACAGATCGCCCACACCTTCCTTTCCCGTGCACGCGTTTGCGCAGCCGCTGTTTGCGACGAGCGCCCTTACGGTCCCCTTGTCGACTTTGCGATCATAAAGGATGTGAGCCGCCTTTACCCGGTTACGGGTATAGGCCGTAAGGACGTTCATATCATCGCGAAAGACGACGAGACCGAGATCAGGCCCTTCAGACTTGATCCCTGAAGCAATCCCCGAAAACTCAATACCTTTAATCGAGATGTTTTTTACCATTTTTTACCACCCTTAATCACGGTTTTAAGGTTTTGTAATGTTTCGATAAAAATCTACCGAGTCCGTCACTTAAGGCGAGGAGCCTGAATCCAGGTGGTTTTCAATCCCTGAGGTTTTCCTGGATTCCGGCCTTCGCCGGAATGACGAATAGAAGCAAAAGAGACCAGGAAACAAACTTTATCGGTAAACCGTCAGGCCGTTGTGTTTTTGCTCAAACGGCTCAAAGATTGAAGCTATGTTTACCTTCCGCAGCATTTCTTGTATTTTTTCCCGCTGCCGCAGGGACAGGGGTCGTTGCGGCCTACTTTTTTGTCCTTCTTGTCAGAGCTGTCCGTTAAGGGGCCGCCATCCGTCCTGTTCAGGAACATCACCGGTTCCTGGTACTCGATCTCTTCTTTGGCGGGCTGAACGGCGAAGATTTTTCTCACCGTGTCGTATTTGGCCCTTTCCACCATATCCAGAAAAAGTTCGAAGCTTTCCCGCTGATATTCCCTTAATGGATCCTTCTGCCCGTATCCCCTGAGTCCAATGCCTTCTTTCAGGTGGTCGAGGGACAGCAGGTGTTCCTTCCAGAACGTGTCGATGGAGTTAAGGACTATGAAACGCTCAACGGCACGCATCTCCTCATTGCCGAAATCCTGAGACTTCTTTTCATAGAAAGATGTGATGGTTGAGAGTACCCTGTCGAGAAGGCCCTCGCGTGTCAGTGACTTGACTTCTTCGAGGTCAAAATCGACATGGATGAGGAAATTTTCGTAGATTCGCATCTTCAGGGATTCAAGGTCCCATTCTTCGGGGTACACCTTTTCCGGAGCACATTCAAACACTATGTCCTCGCAGATCTCATCCACCATTTGGAGGAGCTTTTCGCGGATGTCGCCATTCTTCATGACCTCGCGCCGCATTCCGTAGATCGTCTCGCGCTGTTTGTTCATGACGTTGTCATATTCAAGCAGGTACTTCCGTATCTCGAAGTTATGGCCTTCAACCCGGGTTTGGGCGCTCTCGATGGCCTTGGTGATGATGGGATGTTCTATGGGCGTGTCTTCATCCATACCGAGCTTGCCCAGAATAGGCGATACCCTGTCGGAACCGAAGAGGCGCATGATCTCGTCTTCAAGGGAAACATAAAAACGGGACGACCCGGGATCTCCCTGCCTGCCCGCCCGCCCGCGCAACTGGTTGTCGATACGCCGGGATTCATGCCGCTCCGTGCCAAGGATATGGAGGCCCCCCAGCCTGATGACCTCTTCCTTGTCGGCGGCACAGAAGGCCTTTGCTTTCTCCAGTGATTTTACGTATTCCTCTGAGTCTTTCTGACCTTTCGCCATGGCGAGGGCCATGAACCCCGGGTTGCCGCCGAGGAGTATGTCGGTCCCGCGGCCGGCCATATTCGTTGAAATCGTGACTGCCTTCGAACGCCCTGCCTGGGCGACCACCTCAGCCTCACTTTCATGGTTCTTTGCGTTAAGTACATTGTGTGGTATGCCTTTGCGCTTGAGCATCTCCGAGACCCTTTCCGATTTTTCTATGGAAAGGGTGCCTACGAGGACAGGCTTCCCTACCTTGTAGAGTTCCTCTATCTCTTTCACGGCCGCCCCGAACTTTTCCTTTTCCGTCCGGTATACCACGTCGGGATAGTTCGTTCGGATAAGGCCCTTGTTGGTTGGGATGACAATGACATCCAGATTGTAGATCTTCTTGAACTCGACGGCCTCGGTGTCGGCGGTTCCCGTCATGCCGGCGAGCTTCTTGTACATCCTGAAGTAGTTCTGAAAGGTGACCGTGGCGAGAGTCTGGTTCTCCCGCTCTATCTTGACGTTTTCCTTCGCTTCGAGGGCCTGGTGGAGCCCTTCGCTGTAACGCCTGCCGGGCATAAGCCTGCCCGTGAACTCATCGACGATGACAACCTGGCCGTCCTTTACGATGTAATCGACGTCGCGGGCGAAGAGCTGATGTGCCTTCAGGGCCTGGTTGATGTGATGGAGGAAATCGACGTGATTCGGGTCGTAGAGGTTTTCGATATTGAGGATCTTCTCCAGCTTTGCGACGCCCTCTTCGGTAAGATAGGCGCTGCGCGCCTTCTCGTCTATCATGAAATCCTGATCACGCTTGAGCTGGGGTATCAGTTTGTTGATCTTGTAATACTTGTCTGTCGACTCTTCCGCCGGGCCGGAGATGATGAGCGGGGTTCTCGCCTCGTCAACGAGGATGCTGTCGACTTCATCGACGATTGCATAGTTGAACTCGCGCTGGACGCAATCCTGAAGGTCATAGTGCATGTTGTCGCGCAGATAGTCGAAACCGAACTCGTTGTTCGTGCCGTACGTTACGTCGCAGGCGTAAGCATGCTTCCGGGAGACATCATCGAGGTCGTGGACTATGACACCCACGGAAAGGCCGAGGAACTGATACACCGGACCCATCCATTCGGCATCCCTTTTGGCGAGGTAATCGTTGACGGTCACCACGTGGACGCCGAGGCCGCTCAAGGCGTTGAGGTATACGGGAAGGGTGGCGACGAGTGTCTTCCCTTCACCGGTCGCCATTTCGGCGATCTTGCCTTCATGCAGGACGATGCCGCCGATGAGCTGGACGTCGAAATGACGCATTCCCAGGGTGCGTGCGGCGGTTTCCCGGACGACGGTAAAGGCCTCGGGCAGAATGGAATCAAGCTCCTCACCATCGGCGATTCTCTGCTTGAAGTGAGGTGTCATCGCCTTGAGTTCCTCGTCACTCAAGGCTCTCATCCTGTCTTCAAATTCGTTGGCCCTCTCGACCATGGGCTGTATACGCTTGAGCTCACGCTCGTTCTTGGTTCCGACAATCTTCTTGATTAAGTTTCCGATCATACCTTTACGACCTTCGGCAAAAAAACCTTCAGCTCAGGTTGCCTCAAAGAAGACAAGGTTGCCTGAGCTGGTTGTTTCTTCCCGGAAATATTTGTTAGTCTCTCAATGTTGCGACGATCCTCTCGGGATGGAGAAGCATGCTCAATGCATCGTTAATGTCCTTTACGAAGAAATCGGCTTCTTTGAGCAGATCTTTCGAGCAGCCCTCTTCACCGATCACCCCGATCCCGAGGGATGCCTCTTTGAGCATCAATACGTCGTTCGACCCGTTGCCGATGGCCACTATCTTTTCAGGCCCCAGTTCCTTGATGATCTTGGCCTTTTCCTGTGAGCTCGACTCCTTACCGACTTTTATGATGCTAAAACCGATTGTGTTTCCTTCACTGTCTATATTTCCATAGGTATCGGATGTGATGATAAACACTTTTATGTAGCGGGATACCCTTTCCAGCATCTCTTTGACGCTCTCTTTCATCTTGCCGTCAAATGCGCAGGTCCCGTTGTAATCTATGACCAGGTATTCGATATCCAGGTCGCCCCATCCGGGGACGGAAACACTTATCATAATAGCCTCCTTGGTAGTCTTTCGCATACAATTGTAGCATATATTGTTGCAATTAGAACTATTAATTTACATCTTTGAAGCATATTGCTCAGAGGTTTTCTCTTGATTTTTTGCCACTTACGGTTTAAAAGCAGAAGGTTTGAAATTGCGGCAAAAAGGAGAACATAAGACAATGGGCAGCACAACGAAACGGGACGTTGAATGTGTCATCTATGATTGTGACGGGGTGCTTTTCGACTCTTTCGAGGCCAACCGGCGTCTGTATACCAGCATCGCCGCTTCGACGGGGAAAGAATCCCTGACGGACGATGAATTACATTATTGTCATATCCATACCGTTTACGAATCCATTGCCCACATATGCGGCAACGATGAGGATGTGGAGCGGCGTGCCCTTGAATTCTTCAAGGACAATATCGATTTCAGGGACTTTATCGTTTATCTCATAATGGAACCCAATCTGACGGACACTCTCGAGAGCCTCAGGGCGAAAGGCATATCCCGAGCCATAAGCACCAACCGGACGACGTCGATGAGGCACGTCATGGAGCGGTACGGACTGTGGCCCTTTTTCGATGTTGTCGTTACCGCCGCCCATCAGGTGAAGCCGGGACAGGATCCGGCCGGCTCCCGCGAGATATTGCAGGCCAAAGCGAAACCCGATCCCGAGGGGGTGGCAAAGATATTGGAAAAGTTGAACGTGCGGCGCGAGGCCACCGTCTACATAGGGGATTCAGAGATTGACATGGGCACGGCGAAGGCAGCCGGGGTCACGTTCATAGCCTACAAAAACCGGGGCATAGAGGCAGACGCCTTTATTGACGACCATCTCAGTCTGCTTGGTTTTCTCTCGAACGAATAAGCTCTTCGGAAGGCTCCTTTTTGAAGTGGAGGATCAGGGTATAGATCGGACCCGATATGGCGTAGGCCGATGTCGCGACAAAGAGGGTCAGATAGGGTTCCGTAAGGACGATAACGAGAAGAAAAATGACACCCACCGTGGACATGAAAGGCCTGGCCCTGACGAAGCCCATATCCTTGAAGCTGATGTAGCGGAACTTGCTGACCATGAGCAGGGCGAGGCAGTAGATGACGACGGGCATGACGACCGTTTTCAACCCGCCCTTGTAACCAATCCAGGAGTAGAAAAGGACGATACCGGCGATTGTTGCCGCCCCGGCCGGTATGGGCAGACCCAGAAAATGCTTCTTCTGCGCGGTGTCGGCCTGGATGTTGAACCTGGCAAGCCTCAGAGCACCACATGCCATAAAAAGGAAGGCTGCGAGCCAGCCGAACTTGCCGTAGCTTTTCAATGCCCACAGATAGGCCAGGACCGCGGGGGCCACCCCGAAGGCGATGACGTCGGAGAGGGAATCGTACTCGACCCCGAAACGGCTGCTGGAATTTGTCATTCGTGCTACCCGGCCGTCGAGCATGTCAAAGATGGCCGATATGAATATTGCGATCGCGGCATATGTGAACCGCCTGTCCATGGCGGCGATGATGGCGTAGAATCCCGAAAGAAGGCTGAGAGAAGTGAGGAAATTGGGAAGCAGATACATCCCCTTGCTCGGTTTGCCTTTCTTTCTTTTCTTCTTCGTATTGTTCATTGTACCCCCTTTTTACGCGCGAGGACCGTACTTCCGGCTTTAACCTTCGCGTGTAAGTCTACCACAGGTTCATATCCTTTGCAAAAATAGATGTCCACACGCGACCCGAAGGCTATCATGCCCACCGCCTGGCCCTGCGTTACCCGCTGGTCGGGCTTTACATAGGAAATGATCCTGCGGGCAAGAAACCCGGCTATCTGGACAATGAGAATCCGATCGCCGTCATTCTCGAAGAGGATGAAGTTCCTTTCGTTCTTGAGTTCGATATCCTTGCCGAAGGCCATGGCGAACCGGCCGGCGACATGTTTCATCGAGACGACCCGGCCCGCGCAGGGTGCCCGATTGACATGGACATCCGTGGGCGACATGAAGATCGCGATTCGCGTTACATCACCGCCCAAGAATTCCTCCTCGGCCATGTCGCTGACATCGATCACGGTGCCGTCAGCCGGTGATATGAGAACACCCGCCCCCGCGTCGGCCGGTCGACGTCTGGGGTTGCGGAAGAAATATAAGCAGAAGAGGGCAAAACAAAAAACCAGGGCTGTCAGGAAGAAGAACTTGCCCAGAAGGAGGACAGCGGAAAGAACAAGGGAGGGGACGATGATCCGTAGCCCCTCCCTTGCGATAATAGGTTCTTTCAACCTTTTCTCCCGATCCAACCCATCATGGAACGGAGTTTCTTGCCGACCTGCTCAATAAGGTGTTCCGAATCGATCCTTTTTACGGCACTGTACACGGGTCTTCCGGCCATGTTCTCCAGTATCCATTCGCGGGCGAATTCGCCGGACTGGATCTCGTCGAGGATGACCCTCATTTCTTCGCGGGTCTCCTCATTGATGACCCTTCTGCCGCGGGTGATGTCGCCATATTCGGCTGTGTCGCTGATGGAGTAACGCATGTTGGAGATGCCGCCCTCGTACATAAGGTCAACGATGAGCTTCAACTCGTGAAGGCACTCGAAATATGCGATCTCGGGCTGATAACCTGCCTCGACCAGCGTGTCAAAGCCTGCACGGACAAGTTCTGATGCTCCGCCGCACAAAACCGCCTGTTCTCCGAAGAGGTCTGTCTCTGTTTCTTCTTCGAATGTTGTCTCGATGACGCCCGCCCGTGTTGCACCAATTCCTTTCGCATAGGCCAGGGCCAGTTGTTTTGCCTTTTTCGAGTGGTCCTGATAGATGGCGATGAGCGACGGTACGCCGGCGCCCCGCTCGAATTCCCTTCTGACAAGGTGTCCCGGACCCTTGGGTGCTACCATGACAACATCGATATCCGCGGGGGGTACGATCTGGTTGTAATGGATATTGAATCCGTGGGAGAAAACGAGGGCCTTGCCTTTCTTGAGATTGTCTTTTATTTCGTTTTTGTAGAGTTCAGCCTGGAGATTGTCCTGGGCCAGGATTTGAATCACGTCCGCATCCTTGGCGGCCTTTGCGGCGCCGACAGGTTTGAAGCCATGTTTTACGGCCAGTTTGAAGTTCGCCGTTCCTGCAAGTTCCGCCACAATGACATCGACCCCGCTGTCCCGCAGGTTCTGGGCCTGCGCATGGCCCTGGCTCCCATAGCCCACGATTGCAACCTTGCGATCCTTTAAAACTTTGAGATCCGCATCGCGGTCGTAGTACATCTTAGCCATTTGATTCTCCTCCTTTTATGTCTGTTTTTTCTTTGATCTTCAGCATTCTCTCGCCCCGGGCCATGGCTATCGGGCCGGTCCGTACAAGCTCCTTGATGCCGAGCGGTTTGATAAGACTGATGAAGGCCTTCAACTTGGCTTCATCGCCGGTGATCATGATCGTGTAAGACCGGGATGATACGTCAATGATCTTGCCCCGGAATATCTCCACCATTCTCAAGATTTCCGGACGTGTCTTCTCTTCGGCGTTGACCTTGACGAGCACCATTTCCCGTGAAACGTAGTCGATTTCCGAGAAATCGACTACTTTGATGACGTTGATGAGTTTGTTGAGCTGTTTCAGTATCTGCTCGAGGATGGCATCATTCCCCGTCGTCACTATGGTCATCGTGGAGACGGTCGGATCGAGGCTCTCGGCCACACACAGGCTTTCTATGTTGAAACCCCTGCCGCTGAAGAGCCCTGAAATCCGTGACAGGACCCCGAACTCGTTCTCAACAAGAAGCGATATGGTATGTCTCAATTTTCCTCCTAGACAAGAAGCATTTCTTTGAGGGATGCGCCGGCGGGAACCATCGGATAGACACATTCCTCGGGATTGACGTGGACATCGATAAAAGTGGGCCTTTTGTTCTTAAAGGCCTCTTTCAGGACCTTGTCCACATCCTTTTCATTCTCTATCCTGAGCCCCACGGCACCGTATGCCTCGGCAACCTTGACGAAGTCCGGCGAGTGAAGATGCGTCCATGTATATCGTTTTTCGTAAAAGAGTTCCTGCCATTGCCTTACCATGCCCAGAAAACCGTTGTTGAGGATCACGACTTTGACGGGCAGATTGTACTGGACAGCGGTCGCCAGTTCCTGGATATTCATCTGGATGCTGCCGTCTCCGGCAATGTCGACGACAAGGGATCGGGGAAACGCCACCTGGGCGCCTATGGCCGCCGGGAACCCGTAGCCCATCGTGCCGAGACCGCCTGATGTGAGACATGTGCGCGGCTTGAGGAACTTGAAGAACTGGGCCGTCCACATCTGGTTCTGGCCGACTTCGGTGGTGATGATGGCCTTGCCCTTTGTGAGTTCATAGACCCGTTCTATCACGTACTGGGGCTTCAACGTGCTGTTCTTTTGATACGTGAGAGGATAATTTTTCTTCCACCCGGTTATTTTTTCGATCCACTCGGCAACGTTCCTGTGCTGTTGCCTGTACGTCTCTTTTTCATTTTCGACGATCTTCAGCATCTGGATGAGGACGTTGCGGGTGTCGCCCACGATGGGTATGTCGACCTTGATGTTCTTGCTTATGGAAGTAGGGTCGATGTCGACATGTATGATCTTCGCATGCGGGGCGAACTCGTCGGTTTTGCCGGTGGCTCGGTCGTCGAAGCGCGCTCCCATGGCGATAATGAGGTCTGATTCCGTAATGGCCATGTTGGCAGAATAGGTACCGTGCATGCCGAGCATGCCGAGAAAGAGCGGATGGTTCCCCGGGATGCCTCCCAGGCCCATGAGCGTGTTCGTGACCGGTATGGACAGAGCTTCGGCAAACCTGGTGAGTTCCAGCGACGCGTTCGACAGGATCACTCCGCCCCCGGTGTAGAGAACAGGCCTTCTTGAGTGGAGAATGAGCCGCATGGCCTTCTTGATCTGGCCGGGGTGACCCACATAGGTCGGCTGATAGCTCCGGATGAGCGCCTTCTCAGGGTATTTGAAATCCGCCAGTGCCGAGGACACGTCTTTCGGGATGTCGACGAGAACCGGTCCCGGCCTGCCGGACGCGGCAATATGAAAGGCCTCCTTGATGATCTTCGCGAGGTCCTTCACGTCCCTGACGAGATAGCTGTGCTTTGTGCAGGGCCTGGTGATGCCGACGATGTCGGCTTCCTGGAAGGCATCGTTGCCAATGAGCATCGTATTGACCTGACAGGAAAAGACGACCATGGGGATCGAATCCATACAGGCGGTTGCTATGCCGGTCACCGTATTGGTCGCTCCGGGTCCGGATGTCACCAGGGCAACGCCCACTTTACCCGACGCCCGGGCATACCCGTCAGCCGCATGAACGGCCGCCTGTTCGTGGCGAACCACGACCTGATTGATCTCGCTTATGTCTGTCAGGGCGTCGGTGATGTTGAGTGTTGCGCCCCCCGGATAGCAGAATATTGTGTCGATCCCTTCCGCCTTCAGAGATTCGACGAAGATCTGTGCACCCGTTCTCTTCAATGTTTCTCCTTTCGCTGCAACGAGTTGGCGAGATTCTCCATGAGATCCTTGTAATAAAGTTTCTTTTTCTTCAGAACCTTTATCTCTCTCTCCTCAGCCTCGGTAAGGTAGGATTTTTTCAAAAGCATCCGTATTCGCCTTTCCATTGTTGCATGTTGCCCCTGATACTGTTTGTATATTTCCTCAGTACTTTCGACGTTGTCCATAGGGATAGTGAACGATATGGTATAAAAAATACCGAAAAATGTCAAATATTACTTGGACATATCAGCGACCTTCCGCAGAAATGGCGACATCTCCTCAGGGGTGGACAGATGACGGGCGATGAGGATAGAACACACCGCCCGTTGCCCGTGCGTCAGGATCGCATTACTTTTTGGCGGAGGCCTTGACCCCTTCCATGAATGCCCCGAGCCTTTGCGCCCAGCCCCTCGTGGGTATTATGACCCGCGATGATATGGTAACAGGGTAAATAATACTAATATAAGGGAAATATAACACATATACAGAGAACCCGTTCAAGGAAAATCGGGGCTCAGCAGCCCTGCGGGACAGGTAAAACACGAGCCGCGAGAAAAGAATGAAGGGGTTCGTGACCGAAGGCGGGGCTTTTCCGGAAGGAGGACCGGGAAGGCGGGTTAGTTCAGGGAGGCCCGAGACTTGAGGCGTGTTCAATTTATTTTTGTTGCGGGTTTTCCCTGGCGAGCGTTGCGATGGCCTGTGCGATGTCGCGGCACAAAGACGCTATCGCCCGGCTATGGGCCTGTACGAGGGCCCCGTAATCCTTGCCCTGCGCAGGTTCGGTGAATCCTGATTGTTTTGCTGCAAGCACCTTTTTATCAGGACCGCCTGACACAGACCACCATGCCTCCAACGCAACCCCCTCGCCAGGTTTTCCATCCATCCGTATCACCTGGACCTGGAGGCGGTAGTCGTGCGGGATGGATGGGCTCCACGGGTACAGGGAGACCGTTGTTGTGCAGAGCAGACGGGAGAGGTTCTGTGCGAGTACCCGGGGGAAGGCGTCCGAGAGAGGCTCCGCCCAACGGTCAAACTGGGCCAACGCCAGTTCGTCCCGGGTG
The DNA here is from genome assembly GCA_002418985.1 of Deltaproteobacteria bacterium UBA5756. Taxonomy (GTDB): domain Bacteria; phylum Desulfobacterota; class Syntrophorhabdia; order Syntrophorhabdales; family Syntrophorhabdaceae; genus Delta-02. The sequence continues at coordinate 30,708 of DIFE01000110.1, read as the reverse complement.
GTGCGGGTGACTATCTGCGGCCGGTCCAGATATTCCGGCAGTCGCGCGGGCCCAACCCCGAGGCTGATACAGGGTTCTGAAATCGGCGGTTGAAAGTTGGTTCCTTCGGTAAGGGGGTTCAAGAGGTAAAACCGCGGGGGTTCGGTGCTCGAACATCCGGCGAGCAGCAACACGGCGATCAAAACAGCGCCAACAATGGCCTTGCGACAAGGAATTTTCATTTTGTCCCCCCTTTTAAGTTCTTCTTCCCAAAAATCAGCGATTCGGGTTGTTGTTCCACCGTGTCTGCAAGGAGCCTCAGTGATCGCGAAGCCCTTTCCATTTCATCCAGCGTCTTGTTCAGTTTGTAGACGACCACCGAATCGTCCCCGGATATGTTTTCGATAGCGCCCGCAACAATCCGGATTTTTTGCAGGGTTTTTCCGGCCTCGTCCGATGTCTTCTTGATGCTTGCTATAAGAGGTTCGAGCTGGCGGTCCACATCACGTATCAGCGTCCTTGTCTCGTCAGCAGCCTGCCCGATGGATTTTACCATGCGAGTCGTCTCCGGGGAGTTCACCATCTTGTCTATTCCATCCAATGTGGATTGAAGTTTCCGACCAATCTCCTCGATCGGGAGCTGCTCCACTCGTTTGGTGAGCTCCCGAAGTTGCGTGGGGATCGTGGGGATCTCCGGATACTTTGAAGGACCGCCGACGAACCTCGCCGGCTTATCGGGAAAAAAGTCGAGGGCTATCTGCAACTGACCCGTTACAAAACTCTGCATCTCGAGCTGTGCCCTGATCCCCCGCTTGACGAGCGCATCCAGGTACTCATAAAGTATTTTTTTGCGGGCTCCCTTTTTAGCGCTCAGGGAGTTATCGTCCATCATTGTGACATCGGCCTCCCCCAGTTCCACGTAGACGGGGATGAGGACCGAAAGGTCCTTCTTGCTGAAGAGCATGCCGATCTCGGTAACCGTGCCCACCTTGACCCCCCGGAACACAACGGGTGAGCCGATTGCGAGGCCTTTTACCGAACCATCGAAATACAGTACGAACTTTGGTTTGTCTGTGAAGAACTTTCCCGATCCGAGTATCAGGATGGCCGCCACAACGAGACCGATGGCAACAACCACGAAAACCCCTATCATCGTTTTGTTCGCCGGTTTGCTCATGAGTGTTCCCTCTCTTGGCTTATTTTACAGGACTTGCGCGTGGGCACTTTCTTCTCCACGGGTGAGGAAGTTTCTGACTTTGGGATCGGAAGACTCGGCGAGTAGTTTCCTTGGATCACCGCTGGCCGTCATGGTCCTCGTGTCTACATCCAGGTAGACAGAGTTGTTTCCTATGGCGAAGATACTGGCAAGCTCGTGCGTAACGACAACGAATGTGGTACCGAGGCTTTCTTTCAGCTCCAGGATGAGGTCGTCGAGGAGTCGGGCGCTCACCGGATCAAGACCCGCGGAGGGCTCGTCGAAAAAAAGGATTTCGGGGTCGAGGGCCATTGCCCGTGCGAGGCCCGCCCTTTTTTTCATACCTCCGCTGATCTCGGAAGGGTAGAATTTCTCAAATCCCGCGAGACCCACGAGGGCAAGTTTTAAAGACACGATCTTCCCGATCTGTCTGCGGTTCAGGCTCGTATATTGCTCAAGGGGAAGGGCTACGTTCTCTGCCAGAGTCATGGAACTCCACAGTGCGCCACTCTGATAGAGGATTCCGAAGCGCTTCATGATCTGTTCCCGTTCCTGCGGGTCTGCCTCCCAGAAATTTACGTCGCCATATACGACCTGCCCTCGTGAGGGCTCTTTCAACCCGATCAGGATCTTCATCAGGGTACTCTTGCCGCAGCCGCTCCCACCCATGATAATGAAGATATCTCCTTTCCCGACCGTGAAGTTGAGGTCCCTCATGAGGATGAAATCGCCGTACCCCATGTCTAAATCGCTTACAGTAATCTGAGCTTCCGATCCCGTCATGTCATGTCCTCTTCGTCGCCTCGATCTGTTCTCATATTCCAAGTACGTTGCACGCCATCGTTATGATGGCCGTTGCGACTATGATGCTGATGATGCCGGTGACAACCGCTGAAGTGGTTGCCTCGCCGACGGCGGAGGCGCTTCTTCCGCACTGTATTCCCCTCAAGCATCCGGCAAGGGCCACGATCACTCCGAAGACCGCGCAGGTGAAGAGTCCTATCCATACATTGGTGAGACTGAGAGCGCCTTTTGTCTGGTTGAGATACACGATGGGGTTCAGATCGAGCATGAATACCCCGACGATCAGGCCGCCAAGGATGCCCATCACGTCAGCATAGACGCACAGCAGCGGCATCATGACGACCAGGGCCAACATCCGGGGTAATACGAGGAACTCCATGGGAGAGACGCCCAGGGTTTTGAGCGCATCGATCTCCTCGTTGACCTGCATGGTGCCGAGCTGCGCCGCATAGGAAGCGCCGGTGCGGCCGGCCATGATAATGCCGGTCATTACGGCGCCCATGACCCTGACCATTGCCACACCTACCAGGTCTGCCACATAGATCTGGGCGCCGAAGGTCGCCAGCTGGACCGCACCCACGAAAGCGAGGATGAGCCCGACGAGCAGACTGATAAGAGAGACGATCGGAAAGGCCTGAGACCCTGACTCCTGGAGAAACAATGCCAGGTCTGACATGCGAAAGTTTGCGCGCCCTCTCAGGAACGTGGCAAAAGCAATGGCGGCTTCGCCGAGGAAGTCGAGCGCTTCGGCGGAAGAGGCTGCGACCCGCAGGGCCCGGCCGCCCGTCCTGGAGAAAAAGGGTTCCTTCCGGGAATCCTTCCTGGCACCCTGTCGTTCCGGAACCGCCGAAGCCAGCTTCAAGAGTCGTTTCGCGCCTTCAGGGAGACCGTCGGTTTCAAGGGAAAGGTTGAGTTGAGAGCAGTATTTACTGATTTCGACAAGGAAGGTAAGAAAACTGCTGTCCCACCCGGTAAGCCCGGATGTATCGAAACGTACGGTGCGTAGTCGGGATCCGGATCCGAGGATACCTGTGATCTCATGCTCATCCGGCGATTGGTCTTCTGACGTCCAGCTGCCCGTAAGGGAGATAACCAGTACATCATCCGCCGGATTGCCGAGGGATATTTTGTCTTTCGTAAGGCCGCCTCTCATGCTTTCCATTTTGCCCCTTTCATGGAAACAACCAATTATATTGAAAGTATAGCATAGGCATCAGGGGCGAGAGGGTCGGGACAGCTCGCAAAACCGGGCAGGAGCGGGCAGGACAACGCCCCGTGCAGACTCGTTACAGTGCCCTGTCAACGACATAAATCTTCAGCATGACAGGTTTCGGGACCGGGCAGAATATTATCCGGCCGTTGCAGATGCGTCCCGGGATCGTGTGGCCAGCGTGCGGTAGTTTGAAACGCATTGAAATAATTATCGATACTGACTGGGACTGTTTGGCCGAGCAAAGAAATATTGAAAAATGCCGCATATTGGCATATAAAAGTTCCTGTATTTTTACCAGGTTTGAGTCGCTACGAAACGGATGAAGATGAAATTAAGACTGGCAGCACTTATCATTATTGCAGGAATCCTTTTTTTCTTTAACCTGGGGGCCACCTCTCTGTGGGATCCCGATGAGCCAAGGCAGGCGATCATGGCACGGGAGATGATGGACCGGGGGGACTATATCCGGCCTTACCTCAACGGTGTTCCCTATCTCGAGAAGCCCCCATTTTATTCCTGGATGATCATGGCGGCGGCTAAAGCATCGGGGACCCTCGACGAGTTTGCCTCCCGGGCGCCATCGGCGCTGGCTGCGCTGCTTCTTGTGGTGATAACCTTTCTGCTGGGGTGCAGGCTCGGTGACGAGCGGGCCGGTTTTTTATCGGGGCTGGTCCTTGCCACCAATTACCAGTTTCTTTCGAATGCCCGTGAATCCGTAATGGATATGACCTTTGCCTTTTTTATCGGTCTTGCCATTTACCTGGCTTTTGTCTCATTGGAGAAGGATAAACGGCTGGCCTTTGTCCTTTCGTTGATCCCCGGAGCCTTCGCGATTCTCACCAAGGGGCCGGCGGGACTTGTCATACCTGTCGGCGTCATCTTCGTGTACCTTATCTTCAAGAGAAGGCTGAAGCGTTACTTTATCCCGCTCGTGCTTGGGAGCATTCTGGCCACCGCCATCGCTTCCATCTGGTTCCTTCTGGCCGGCGAGAGTTATATCAGGGAGTTCATCCTCCATCAGAACGTTACCCGCTATACAAACGCATTCGATCATATTGAATCGCCTCTTTACTATTTTCATAAGCTCTTTTTCAATTTTATGCCCTGGAGCCTCTTTCTTCCTTTTGCCCTCTACGGGGCATGGAAGAGGAGGTACCTGCTGCCCCTTCTCTGGTTTGTCATGATCTTTCTCTTCTTTGAATTCTCCCAGAGCAAGAGGGCCATATACCTCCTGTCCGCTTATCCGGCGCTGGCACTTGTGACAGGCCTTTATCTCAGGGATGCCTGGGAGACCCTTGTCGCCAGAGGATGGACGAATCTGCTTCTCGAGATCCTTGCCGGTCTTCTCATCCTGATACCTGTCGGCGCCATTGTTGCCATACATGTGCTGCCTGAAGCGGATGTCGCCGTGTTCAGGGAGGGACCCGGGTCTCTCTATGTATATCTTTCCATTCTCTTTGTGGCCGGTGCCGGTTTTCTCGTGACGCTTTTGAAAAGAAAAAAGGATCTGGCACTGTCATGTTTCCTGTTTTTTCTTGTCTTCACCGGGTTTTTCTACAGCGCTTACTACATGCCGCTCGTCGACCGGACGTCCAAGTCCCTGACGCTGATAACCGACCCCCTGGGAGAATACAAGAAAACGAAGAAGATATATACCTTTGGTTTTAACTCCGCCGGTATCATATTCTACATCGGCAAACCGATCACAATGCTGCGCGATATTAAGGAGATAAAAGAAGACGAACGTGATATACTACTCATTGTCGAAGAGAAACCGACCATGCATCTCAGGGAGACTCTGGAGAAGTCCTTCGTACCCGTAAAAAAGGTGAAGTACGAGAAGGACCAGTATATTTTCTATGTGAGGAAAAATGGATGAGATACCCTACGTTTCCGTGCTTGTTCCCGTTCTGAACGAAGAGGAATCCCTGCCGGAACTGAATACGCGGCTCCATGACGCGCTCGCGGGCCTGCAGAAGCCTTATGAGATCATCTACATAAATGACGGGAGCACAGACAGGACGGAGGTTCTCCTTGAGGAGTTCCATCGTGGGGACGGCCGCGTCAAGGTTATAGAATTCAACAGGAATTACGGCCAGCACATGGCCCTTTTTGCAGGTTTCGATTTCGCGAAGGGCGAGATCGTCGTGACCATTGACGCAGACCTGCAGAACCCGCCTGAAGAGATTCCAAGGCTTGTAGCCAAGGCGGAAGAAGGATACGAGGTGGTCGCCACCTACAGAAAAGACAGGAAGGACTCCCTGTTTCGCACATTGCCTTCCTATATTGTAAACAGGATTACGGCAAAGCTGGTGGGTGTAAGACTCAAGGATTACGGATGTATGCTCAGGGCGTACAGGCGCAATATAGTCGACTACATGAACATGTGTCCGGAATCGTCCAGTTTCATCCCGGCGCTCGCCAATACGTTCGCGAAAAAGATCACCGAGATAGAGGTCGGCCACGCGGAACGAAAGAAGGGAACATCCAAATACAGCCCCTTTAAGCTCTTCAGGCTTAATTTCGACCTCATGACAAATTTTTCCCTCCTGCCTATCCAGATCATCAGTATGCTCGGTGTGGCCATTGCCTTTCTCGGCCTTGCCTTCGCCGTCTTCCTGATGGCGAGGCGTCTCTTTATCGGCCCAGAAGGCGAGGGGACCTTCACCCTCTTCGGTGTGCTCTTTTTCTTCATCGGTATCCAGATATTTGCCCTCGGTGTTATAGGCGAATATGTCGGAAGAATCTACCAGGAAGTCAGAAGGCGTCCGCGGTACATCATCAAGAAGGAATATCTGTGAGGGCAGTCGTATTCGCGTACCAGGAGATCGGTTACGTTTGCCTGGAGGAACTACTCGGCGCCGGCACTGACGTTGCCTGCCTTTTTACCCACGAGGACGATCCCGGTGAGGAGCTGTGGTTCCGCAGACCCGTGGAGCTTGCGAGGGAATATGACATTCCCGTGTACATGCCCGAAAGTCTCACCGATAAACGATGGACGACGATAATCCGCGATATACGCCCCGATATTATATTCTCCTTCTACTACCGTAAAATGATTCCCAACGCCATACTCGAGATACCGCGCATCGGCGCCTTCAATCTCCATGGCTCGCTCCTGCCGCAGTATCGCGGCCGTTGTCCTGTCAACTGGGTCCTCATAGCGGGGGAAAGCCGCACGGGGGTCACCCTTCATTGCATGGTGGAAAAGCCCGATGCCGGCGATATCGTGTCACAGAAAGAGGTTCCCATCACTTTCGAGGACACTGTGTTTTCCGTTTACATGAAACTCGTCGGTGCTGCACGGGAACTCATGCAGGATATCCTTCCGCACTTCGAGGCCGGGACTTTTACCCGAACGGCGCAGACCGGACCGTCATCCTATTTCGGAGGCCGAAAACCCGAGGACGGCCTCATCGATTGGGCGAAGGACTCCCTGTCGATATACAACCTTACACGGGCGGTCACCCATCCCTACCCGGGGGCTTTTACCTACTTTGAAGGAAAAAGGCTCTTTGTCTGGAAGGCGCACCCTGAAAACGTGTCCCCCAGGAACGCCCCTGCCGGGACGGTCATATCGGAACATCCGCTTCTCGTGAGGACGGGCTCCGGGTCTTTGCGCCTTATCTCGGTGCAGCTTGAAGGAGAAAAGGAGATCGAGGCCGCCGAACTGGTATCTTCTTATGTATTGAAAAACAAAATTTTAGGAGGTCACCCTTGAGACTCTTGGTACTCGGTGTGAACGGATTTATCGGTAATGCCCTTACGGAACACGTGCTGAACGAGACCGATTGGGAGATATACGGGCTCGACATCCGCAACGACAAACTTGGTGATTGCCTGGGCCACGAGCGCTTCCATTATGTGGAAGGCGACATCTCGATCAACAGGGAATGGATAGAGTACCATGTCAAGAAGTGCGATGTCGTCATGCCTCTCGTTGCCATCGCCACGCCGATGACATATGTAAGGGAACCGCTCAGGGTTTTTGAGCTCGATTTCGAAGAGAACCTCAAGGTTGTCCGTCTTTGCGTCAAGTATGGTAAGAGACTGCTCTTTCCTTCCACGTCGGAGGTTTATGGAATGTCCCCCGATGCGGAATTCAATGAAGATGAAAGCCCGCTGGTTCTCGGCCCCATCAACAAACAGCGATGGATCTACAGTGCATCCAAGCAACTTCTCGACAGGGTCATCTGGGCATACGGTTTTCAGCACGGGCTCAAGTTCACTCTTTTCAGACCTTTCAACTGGATAGGTCCTAAGCTGGACGAAGTTACGACGGATCCCGAGAAAGAGGGAAGCTCCCGGGTGGTGACACAGTTTATCAGCAGCCTCTTTCTTGCCGAGCCCATCCGCCTGGTAGATGGCGGCATGCAGAAACGGTGCTTTACGTATATAGACGACGGGATCGCCTGCCTGATGAAGATCGTGGAGAACAAGGACGACATGTTCAACGGCCAGATATTCAACATCGGCAACCCCACGAACGAGGCGACGGTAAAGGACCTTGCCGTTAAATTGAAAACAATGTTCGTCAACGATCCCAGGACAAAACACTACACGAAGCACTCCGAGATCATCGAGGTTTTCTCACAGGATTTCTATGGAGAGGGCTACCAGGACATCGACCGCAGGGTACCGTCAATAGCGAAGGCCAAAAAGCTCATCGGCTGGGAGCCGCGAATCGACCTTGACACCGCGCTCGCCAAGACCCTCGATTACTATCTCGCCACGAGCCTGCCCTCAGAGAGCCGCTGACGGAGCTGCCTTGAGCGGGATAATAGGGATCAAGGTCGATGTGGACACCTTCGAGGGTATGCGCAGTGGTGTGCCGGTCCTCCTCGACATCTTTCAGCGATACGATATAAAGGCCAGCTTTTTTGTCCCCATGGGAAAGGACAACACGGGCAGGACAGTCAAGAGAGTCTTTACCCGGAAGGGTTTCCTGAAGAAAGCTGGCCGGGTAGGGGTCCTTAGCACCTACGGAGCGAAGACGCTCATGTACGGTCTTGTGCTGCCCGGGCCGCAGATAGCACGAAAGAATATAACCCTCGTCAGGAAGATCCTGGACGAAGGGCACGAACTCGGTATCCACGGCTACGACCACGTGCGCTGGCACGATTCCATAAAGCATTTCGACGAGGCCGATACGCGCCGCGAGATCGACAGGCTGCTGTCGGTGTACCGGATGATCGTCGGGGAAGATGCGCGTTCCTTCGCCGCACCGGGATGGATGATAAACCCATTCGTTCTCCAGGTCTTCGAGGAAAAGGGGCTGGTGTATTCGAGTGATACCAGGGGAATGTGTCCGTTCTATCCTGAAATGGGGGGAAACAGGTTTTCGATAGTACAGATACCTACCACACTCCCCACTCTTGATGAAGTGATAGGTGTCATAAGCGCCGACGAGGCGCCCCTCGTTGACCACTACCTGGGGCTTTTGAAAGAGGGGATCAATATCCTGACGGTACACACCGAATTGGAAGGCAAGCGATGGAGCGGCTTCCTGGCAGCTTTTCTTGAAGAGGCGAAGAAGCGGGGTTTTTCCTTTACGCGCCTCATCGACATTGCCCGCGAATTCAAGAAGGAAGCGGATACTCCCATATGCACCGTGGAATACGGTTCCGTCCCCGGGCGCGCCGGAGAAGTCTGCTGCCAGGCGTACAAAGAACAGTCGATGAATTGATCTTGCCTCAATACGTGTTTTCTCCGGTCGGTACCGCGTCTTTTATGCATCGCGATTGACAGATTTCGTTTCTGTGGTATAAGAAAGCCTATAGCCTGTTTCAGAAACCCTAAAAGGAGGCGATTATGGGAGGGAGTGTTTACAAGATCATCGAGATCGTCGGAACGAGCGAAAAATCCTGGGAAGAAGCTGCGAAGACCGCCCTTGAAACCGCGGGCAAAACCCTGGAGGACCTGCGTGTCGCCGAAGTCATCAAACAGGACGTTACGCTCGAGAACGGAAAGGTGAGCCAGTACAGGGTGCGCCTCAACATTTCGTTCAAGTATCACAGCGAATAGTAAAAGGGGAAGGGGCAGATGGAAAAGGGGACCTCATTGAGGTCCCCTTTTCCATCTTAGTACATACCTTCCATACCGCCCATTCCACCGGGGGGCATCATAGGCATCTGAGCGCCTTTGTCTTTCGGTTTTTCGGCGATCATGCAATCCGTGGTGAGGAGAAGCGATGCCACCGAAGCAGCATTCTGAAGGGCCGTGCGGGTCACCTTCGTCGGGTCGATAATGCCTGCTTCCATCATGTCATCGACATATTCTTCTTTCGCGGCATCGAAACCAAAGTTGGCCTTGCCGTTCTTAACCTTTTCAATGATGATGGAGCCATCGTGGCCGGCGTTTGTTGCAATCCAGCGCAGAGGATCCTCAAGGGCTTTCTTGACAATGTTGACGCCGAACTGTCTTGCCCCCTCGAGCTTGAGTGCGTCGAGCTTGGCGATGCATCTGATGAAGGAAACGCCGCCGCCAGGAATAATACCCTCTTCAACGGCAGCCTTGGTGGCATTGAGGGCGTCCTCGACGCGTGCTTTCTTCTCTTTCATTTCCGATTCGGTCGCTGCGCCTACGTTGATGACGGCAACACCGCCAACGAGTTTCGCGAGCCTTTCCTGGAGTTTTTCCCTGTCGTAATCGGATGTGGTCTCTTCGATCTGCGTGCGGATCTGTTTGACCCGTCCTTCGATGTCCTTTTTGTCGCCCGCGCCGTCAACGATCGTTGTGTTGTCTTTGTCTATGACGACTCTCTTGGCCTGTCCGAGGTCTTTGAGAGAGATGCTCTCAAGTTTGATGCCCAGTTCTTCGGAGATCATCTGGCCGCCGGTGAGGATGGCGATGTCTTCGAGCATTGCCTTCCTTCTGTCGCCGAAGCCGGGTGCCTTGACGGCTGCGATCTTCAGGGTGCCTCTGAGCTTGTTCACAACGAGTGTGGCCAGGGCCTCTCCTTCAACGTCCTCGCAGACGATGAGAAGGGCCTTGCCCATCTTTGCAACCTGCTCGAGGATCGGCAGGAGGTCTTTCATGTTACTGATTTTCTTCTCGTTGATGAGTATGAAAGGTTCTTCGAGGACGACTTCCATCTTTTCCGGGTTGGTTACGAAATACGGTGAAATGTAGCCCTTGTCGAACTGCATGCCCTCGACGATGTCGAGAGTCGTTTCCATGCTCTTCGCTTCTTCGACGGTGATGACGCCTTCTTTGCCGACCTTGCTCATGGCCTCGGCGATGATGTTGCCGATGGTGTCATCGTTGTTGGCGGAGATGGTACCGACCTGTGCGATCTCCTTCTGGTCCTTTGTGGGTTTCGAGAGTTTCTTCAACTCGTCGACGATCGCCTCGACAGCCTTCTCGATGCCGCGTTTCAATTCCATGGGGTTATGACCCGCCGCGACAAGCTTGGCACCTTCACGGTAGATCGACTGCGCAAGCACTGTTGCAGTCGTGGTTCCGTCGCCGGCCACGTCGCTCGTCTTGCTGGCGACCTCTTTGACCATCTGGGCGCCCATGTTCTCAAACCTGTCTTCAATCTCGATCTCTTTTGCCACGGTCACGCCGTCCTTGGTTACCGTGGGAGAACCGAAAGTTTTTTCCAGAATAACGTTTCTGCCTTTAGGTCCAAGAGTCACCCTGACGGCGTCAGCCAACGTATTAACGCCTTTCAGGAGCGCCTCCCTTGCTTGCTGATCATACTTGATTTCTTTAGCCATCCTTTGTCCCTCCTTCCTTATTAATCTTCTACGATTGCAAGAACATCATCTTCCCTGAGAATAAGATGTTCTTCGCCGTCGACCTTGATCTCCGTACCGGAATATTTTCCGAAGAGGATCTTGTCCCCTGGTTTTACGGTCAATGCTGCCTTCTGGCCACTCTCGAGGGTCTTTCCATCGCCCACCGCAACCACCATACCTTCCTGGGGTTTTTCCTTGGCAGCGTCAGGAATGATTATGCCGCCCTTCGTTTTTTCTTCTTCCTCGATTCTCTTGACAAGAATTCTGTCCTGTAATGGTTTCACCTTCATTGTTTCACGCTCCTTTCTTGGTTGTTAAATTAGCAATAGCGAAAAATGATTGCCAAAATTAATATAAGGATGTAGATGAGTTTTTGTCAATACCGGGCGTCAAATTTTTAGCAATAAATTTACGCCCTCTTTATACCATTTGGTGAATTGTTCGTTTTCCATGCGGTTTGCTTCGGGGTCTGAAATGATGGACGAAAAGACCTTTTCCTTGTCCAGCACGGTTTCATACTCGCGCTCTGCCTGAGAGGCAAGGCGCTCGACCATGGCGCTCAAGATCTGTTCCTTATTTTCGTTGCACAGCCACAGAGCCCACCACCGGTCGTAGACGCCGCGAACCTTCTTTCTGTTCTCATCGTAGTAGCTTGCAAAAGACGGGAGCCACTCCCTGATCGTCTCTTTGGACTGGAAGAAGATTTCCTCGACAAAGGGAAAGCGTTCGAGAACATCCATCTCGACGCGGATCTTCTTAATGAAGCCATCTATGATATCTTCGGGGCCGTGTTTCTTCCTGTAAACCTTTGACTTCAGCGTGTTCCATACCTCGATTACGGGATAGATCTCCATATTCTTTTCGGAGTAGTTGACGGTTTCGATGTTATCGATGGCGTACCTCCGGGTGCTGGGGATGCCGTACATCAGAAGCCCCAGCAGGTCGGACACGATATGATAGAGGAGCGACCTGTTCCTGGGACGCTTGGCGGGAAACATGAAGCAGATGAACTCGTTGAGTTCAAGCGCTTCCACGAGGTGGTCTTTTTTGGGTTCGTTGTGCATATACTTGATGGCGTCTATGGCCAGCGTGATCGTGGACATGGATTTGAGATCCTCCTTGTCCTTGATAAGCTCCCAGACGTCCAGGATATGTCTTCGGGGAAGCACTATAAACCTTCCTTTCTCAATTCCTCAAGAAGAGTTTTCTGCTTTTCGGTAAGCTTCCTGGGGATGTCGATGATAATCTCCACGTACTCGTCACCTCCCTGGCCGGGGATGCCGAGACCTTTAAGACGCACCTTGGAATGACTTTTTACTCCCGGCGGAATAGTAACCCTCTTCGGTCCATCGATGGATGGGACCTCTACGACTGTTCCGAGAAGGGCGTCGGTCAGTTTTACTTCCCTCGTTACGAAGAGGTCATTGCCGGTTCGCTTGAAAACGGGATGTTCCCCGACCTTCATGGTAATGTACAGGTCTCCGCGCCGACCTGTTGTGCGGTCCTGGTTCCCTTTGCCTTTCAGCCTCAGCTTCTTTCCGCTGGCGATCCCTTTCGGTATCTTGACGTTCACCTCTTCCGCGCCGAGCGAAATACGTTTTTCAGCTCCGTGTATCGAGTCCATGAAGGGGATCTCGAGTTCGTAGTGGAGATCAAGATCCTGTGCGGCCTGAGGCCCGCGCTGCTGCTGTTCCCTTGTAATATAATCGCCGAAGTCCCAGGGCTGCTGCTGCCGCTGCTGCCGTCCTCCCGCGCGTCTGCCGCCTCCCTGTCCGCCGAAGATCATGCTGAAAATATCGCCTCCGCCGAAGCCAAGGTCCTTAAAAAGGTCTCCCACGTTGAATCCGCGGAAGATGTCCTCTTCGCTGTAACGCTGTTGAAAGCCGCCCATCCCGAAGGAGTCGAACTGCTTGCGCTTCTCCTTGTCGCTCAGCACGGCATAGGCCTCATTGATGAGCTTGAATTTTTCCTCGGCCTCCTTGTTGCCCGGATTGCGGTCGGGGTGAAATTTCAATGCCAGCTTGCGGTACGCCTTTTTTATTTCTTCTTCCGAGGCTGTTTTGGACACGCCGAGAAGCTCATAGTAATCCTGTTTTCCTGCCATATGTTTTTCACCTCACGTGAACCAGGTATGCCCCTATGTCGCTATCGAGTGCGCGGGCAACGGCGGGGCATTTTACCCTCATTATATATACCACCTGACGTTCCTCGTCAAATTCGCTGATCGTTTCGAAATTGCCCATCCCTTTTGCGATGACGGTGGCGTCACTCTTCCATAGTCTTTCGATCTCTCCCGCGATATCTTCCCGCGGCAGCCCGACATTGGCCTTTCCCGTGGAAATGATCCCGGGATGCATAGCCGTCAGGCCGAGCCGGCGGACGTCTTCCATGGAAAGGTCATTCTGTGCCGGATACTCCCTGACCGTATAGAATACCTTTTTGCCCTCCCTTTCAAGGAAACGCACCAGGGGAAGATCGAAGATGAAATCTCCCATATTGTCGCCCAGCATGAGTACTTCGTCGCCTTTAATATAAATCGCGTCCGCCAATTTATCCATATCGCCGCGGAGAACCAGGTGGTCTTGCCGGAAGCTGCCGCCGGTGAAGTAATCGGTGGAATTGCCCAGGGCCGACAGCCGCAGGACTTCCTCAAGCGAGTCGCCCGGCGAACCCTCCAGGCCTTCCATGATCTTCACGGCTTCCCTGTACTCGCGATATTTTATGGTGGCGTAGGGATCCCAAACCCCGGTTGTTTGCCTGATGTGAGCAAGGAGGGTGCCGGCAATCGCCGGGGGGGTCGTCCCCTCGACGAACAACCCGTTAAGAAGCCGAAGCGACGAGTTCAGAATGCGGCCGTCGCCGCCGGAAAGGAGCACGGTTTTTTCGACCAATCCTGTCAGACAGGCGCGGCATGGTTTCTGTATTTTCATGACAGACAATAGAATATATTCAAACGACATCCATTTCAACGTCAAAGGATGCCTCAAGCGGACAGCGTGACTGTGCCCCAATTATTCTCTTCTATTCTTTTATACATTTGCTATAATGAGGGCAAGGCTAAGGGGTGGTTTCAGGTTTTACCGGTTCTCATTGATTCTCACGTTCACTGTGGTGGTATATTCCACGTCGCCAGGCGCACTCTTCCGGCAATCTCAAGGATTCAACGGGGGTCTCCCCCCGGGGATGCAGGTGATAAATGGCAAGCAAGGGGCGCTCGAGCGCTTATGTGGATTATCATATTCTCGATCTGACCGCCATGGCCGGGGTTGACGACGAGGCGCTTCTGGCCGAATGGAACGCGCTGAGATCGATCTGGCGGCGCTACAAAGAAGATCGGTTGTGTCTGGTTACGTCGGTCGATGAAATGGAGCTGGATTTCGTCATTCAGATGAACCGGGGTGGTCTGTGCGTCACCGATACCTTTCAGATCACCGATAATATCGATAATTTCGAGTGCTGGGATGGGGCAGACCGCAACGACACGAGCCACTGGAGAGCGATTGTCGATCTCTATGATCAGCTCGAGATCATAAGCGGCCATGACGACATGGCCGGCGAACACGAGCATCCCCGAATGTGTGAGCACGTGGCCGCCGCCCTGTGCGTCGACTTGAAAAAGGCAAAAGACGCCGTCAAGACGGCGGCGTACGATGAAGAAACGGCAATCCTCAGGGACTGCGCCGCCGCCCTGCACAATGTCTACGACATGCAGCTCTGGGCGGACCTCAAACACATTCAATACGAGCTCAACTGGAAAGTGCTGAAGGAGGTGCTGCCGAAGTATGCACACAGCGCCGCTCTGAATGGAGATGACGCTGCACTCAATAAAAACCTTCTCGGTCTTCTCAACCGACTCGTGAACATCGGCAAGAAAAGCTGCCCCAGGTTGCCCATGGCGGACAGGCATATCGACTTCGTTCTCGACATCGTCAGAAAGAAATACTGCCAGGAGACCATCGACCGCCAGATCTCTCATATAGCCCATTCCCTGAGAAATGGTATTGATTATCATCTCACGATAAACGGGGACATCATTGAAAAATTTGCCGCCGGAAAGGACATGCTTCAAAGCCTCATAGGCGGCCCTCCGGTCCACCTCGAGGTCCTCCTCCCGACAGAGCTGGAAAAAAGGCTAAAGTAGAAACGGTTCAGGGTTTCGCGCTTCGGGTTCTCTCACTTCCACTCATCGGTTTGCGGCTGGGGGAGCTGGTAGGACTTCAGGGTTTCTATGTATTTGTGGAAACCCTCGGGATCGTCTTTTTCCAGCTTTTCGATCTCGGGGAGTATCTTTCTCATGAGTTCTTCGTTCTGTACGGCCTCAATGGGATATTGCATATACGACGACCGCCTGATGAGGGCGTAGGCCTTCTGCTGCTCGGGAGTAAGGGCGAGGAACTTGTCGAGTTCGCTGAGCATGTAGGCTTTTTTCTCGTCAAGATACCCATCCACCTGCATGAGCAGATTGAGGCTGAAATCGCCGCATGAGAAATAGGAGTGCATTTCATCCAGGTTTTCCACAAGGAGGCGAATCTCGGAGACTATTTCGGCGTCATTCATGTTCACGAACGTACCGTCCTCGACGAGTTTGCGCATAGGCGACATGGGGTGCATGGCGAAGGTGCGCACCCTGATGAAATCGGGCTTTATCTGGTTCAAAAGGCGCGCCGTCTCGATCGCGTTTTCGGAACTCATCGTCCTGCCGCCCACCCCGGGCATTATGTATTCCGAAAGCGACATCCCTGCTTCCACGACCTTCTTGCCGCCCTCGACGATGTCTTCGGGCGTGATACCCTTTTTGATCATTTTGAGGATCTTTTCAGAGCCGCTTTCCATGCCCACGTGTATTCTCGTGAGACCGGCATTACAGAGCTGTTTAAGCTCTTCCACGGTCTTTCGTTTCAGCGTGGTCGCCCGGGCATAGGTTGTGATGCGTTCGAGGCCGGGGAATTTTTGCTTTGTATAGTCGATGATCTCGAGAATATCTTCGGTTTTCAGGACGAGACTGTCGGCATCCTGCAGAAACGCAGATTTAATCATGTTCTTGTAGGAGGCGTATTCCACTTCCATGTGGTCGATGTCTTGTTTGACCTCTTCGACGGTCCGCCGGGAAAATTTGACTCCTTTATACGCGGGGCAAAATATGCACTGGTTCCAGGGACAGTTCCTGGCTACCCGTATGAGAAGACTCTGCGCTTCGCTGGGGGGTCTGATCACTCCTTGTTCGTACATGTTCGTGACTCCTTGGACTCCATTTATGCGGGCTTCTGCTCGGAGCGAAGCCCGACGGTGGCCATGTAGATGACCGTTTCCTCTTCGCCATCGAAATCCATGATGTGGTTTACACCATCATCGTAAAATGCCCCGACTGCACAAACACCCAGCCCCAGGGCCTCTCCGGCGAGATAGAGGTTCTGCGCGATGTGACCGGCGTCGAGATATACGTACCGGTAAGCCCTCTGATTGTATTTCCACCTTCCCCGGGCGATGACCGCAGACCAGATAAAGGTCACCTGAGCACAGAGAACGACGGTTTGCTGCAGGGCCGCTTCAGTAAGCTGTGCCGAATACTCGCCCTTTTTTAGAAACTCCAGGTCGTAATCACCGGGCCTGAAATGGTAGATCCCCTCTTCAAGTCCATCAACGGCACGGACATAAAGATAGGTCTCGACAGGATAGAGCCCGCCGGCCGAGGGCGCCGTCCTGAAGAACGTATCGCCGAATTGCGCGGTTAGCCCCTGAGTTGCCCACAGGAGCGCCGAAAGATCGTTGAGCTTGAGGGATTTATTGACGGTATATTCCCTGCGGGATCTCCTTCTCAGTAGAAGTTTCCAGAGGTTGCTCTCGCCCCTTGCCTTCGGTTCGGGAAGGGAGATCCTGGCTATAGGGTTCGGGTATTCTTTGAATGTCTCCGGAATGGACCCCAGGTTAAACACATGGCTGGAAAGAGAATCGGGGGTATATTTCGTCTCATTCTGAAACCTAGTCCCGATCTCAGGTTGTTCCTTTTCCCTCTCGCTCACCTGCCCACCTTTTCACATTTTTTACTCATTAATATGCTTCATACGTTGTAATATGTCAATGAAGCAAAGAAAATGTAGGGGGGTGTTATAACTAAGTCCCGAATAATGTTATAAGTCACTTCTGACTAATCTTACGGTTGGTAAAATTAAGGGGGTTTTGGGGGTGTTTTCAAGAAGGGTTTGATTTTAGGTATTTCGGGCGGAATAGTATCTCCGTCAGGGGATTATTTTCCGATCAGCTCATCTTATTTCATTTAAGCCCAGCTTGATTTTCTATAACTGGCGATCTTGTG
This sequence comes from Deltaproteobacteria bacterium UBA5756, assembly GCA_002418985.1. Classification (GTDB taxonomy): domain Bacteria; phylum Desulfobacterota; class Syntrophorhabdia; order Syntrophorhabdales; family Syntrophorhabdaceae; genus Delta-02. Next base: position 13,462 of record DIFE01000110.1, on the reverse strand, counting down.
GCGCCACAGCATGAGCGGGAGGCGGGTGCCGTTTTCTGCCGATCAGCTCCACGCAGCTGTCTGCCACTATTCATTCGATTAGTATTCAACCCTAGCCTCGGCAAGTCTCTTGAAAGAACGTTGATTTTCAGTCAGTACATCCTTTGCAAGAGTGCTAAGTTCGGCGGATAATTGGTTCAAACCGTTTAGTGTTGCATGCGCCTCTGTGAATATTTTACGATGCCCATCTGGCACGTCTAGAGACTCCCTCTTCTGGCGGTTTCGTAGCAGTTCTAAGCAGAAATTGTGACATGAATTAAGAATTACTAATTCCATTCCACGCAACACATTTAATTCACTATCTGGAATATTGAATGCCAGAGAAACGAGGTCATAGCTTGATAGATCAATTGATTCTGAATCGTATTTTAATGATTTCAAGAGCCGAGCAGCCTTTCTCAAACCACCATTGGTGTTCTTATCTTTATATTCAATGTATGCGTTGTGTAAAAAAGGGGTGTTCTTTAACCTAATTCGATTTTTGACATCAAGAATTTGAACACCTCTATACATTTTGTTTCCAGTTTCGGCGTATCTATTTGTGTTGTACCAATTTGATGGTACAACATCGATCTTGCGCCGCAACGAACCTCCTTCAACGGTGATTGACTTACTGCCGCTTGAGTCGACCGTTGCCTCGGGGAATGCAGCTCTAAGGCATGTGACGGACTCGGTACGAAGGTCAACAAGATCCTGTAAGGGATCGCCTTTATACGGGCTCAAAGGCACCTGGGGCTTTTCTACCGTGTGAAATTTACCGGTTAATAGCAGCACATCGATGTCACTCCGTGCCTTTATATGAGTGTCATTTGTAACTGAGCCTTGATATTCGTATTCACAAAGAGTGTTCAAACGATTACGCAGCTGATTGCAAACCCGATCTCCTTGGTCATAGGTGTTTTTTGTATATTCGGAATCAATCGGCTGCATTGCTCCAATGACATATCGAACAGATTCACTCTGACTTAATCCCTTATATGACTCGTACAAGAGTTTAGCTGTAGTTACACTGGAATCAGTACGACGCGCCGACAAACGGTCTAGGCGGTTAATTGTCATTTTTGCTCCTTTTTAATTTCATGATTCCAACAGTATTTCGATGCTGATCGGTATAATAATGTCCGTCGGCCGTTAGGCCTTCCAAATCAAAAAGAAGCTCCGCAGAACCTGCATGCTTTTTAAGCTGTGGCTGATCTGCAGTTGGCTCATTTTCGTAGTGGTATAGGAGTCTATAACCGACACTATCTTCGAGGTGTATACTAGCGGACACACTTTTTGATGCTGATTGACTTGCCCTCAAATGAATTAATATTTTTGACCACGATTGAGTAATAGTAAATACCCCATTCCAGTTGTATTCTGCTTCCTTGCCATTCTTGAGCGTTGTAGTACCCTCCACAGCCCACTTACCATTTAGATCAGGGACTAGAAGGAATGTTCTTAACATCGAAATCCGCCAAAGGTATTTGTTAAATATCCAATACAAAAAGCCAAATAAGCCAAATACTGGTATTGCTGCGATTGGAGCAAAACTCCACCCGGCACTCGCACCTAGCGTCTTCAAAATATTTTGCACTATCGAATTGAGAATGGGAGCTAAACTTATCGCCAAAAATGCCAAGACAAAAAGAATTTTTTCCTTAGGATGATTGTCTATCGAATAGTCATGCACTAGTAATACTCCTTATTTATTGGTGGCTAATAACTTGATATACGACCATCGACCTGACCTCTCCATTCTATCTATCCGTGCTTAAGATTTGCTACAAACATAGCCTCAGTAGTGTATCCTCTTTTGAGCGGGTCAGCAGCTAGCACGCTATGTCTGGTTAGCTGCTGATACTCACCAACTACGCTATACAATTCGCGGACAGAATTATGGTCAGCATTAGTAACAACAATCTGCACATCTCTTCTTTTCGCTCGCACTAGAGCTTCCTTGAGTCTCATTTGATCGTCCCAACTGAATATTTTTTCATTATATTTAATAAAATTGTTAGTGTTATGTTGAACCGTATATGGTGGGTCGACAAACAAAAAATCTCCTTTTGTTGCTAAATCAACTGTTTGCTCAAAATCGTTACAAATTATTTCAGCACGTTTTAAGATGTTCGATATAGAAACAAAATCATCCGTTTTCAGAACAACAGATGTCTTTGTTCCGAGAGGAACATTAAATTCTCCTTTCAGATTCACACGATACAATCCATTCCAGCACGTTCTGTTTAAGTATAAAAACCGTGCCGCTTTTTTGAGATCGTCCGAAGGAGTATTATTACGAGTTCTATAATAATACTCCTTGGAGTGCATATTATGATGGATTTGCAGTTCTTTGCTAAATTCTTTCGGTCGGTCTCGAATCACTTTATATAGCTCTATCAGATCATTGTTTATATCAGAAAGATAGGCGTTTTGAGGCTCAAGCAAAAAGAAAATAGCCCCACTTCCTAAGAATGGTTCAATGTATTTATTAAAGTTTAATGGTATAGGAAGCTTATTGTTGTTCATTAGCCAACGTTTTCCGCCAGCCCATTTCAAAAATGGTTCAAGCATTCGAATCCTCTATAATGTTGGTCATGTCCAATTCTGGATTGGCTATAGCTTCGCGAAGGCGTTGAGTGAATTCACCGTGAATATACTCAATGTACTCAAAGTCTTCGAGTTTATATCGCCTTTTTTCTGAGGGGTGGCCCGGAATTCTTCTCAATTCATTAACACGTTCCATCCACTTCAAATTCTTTGCAAATCCCTTTTCTCCTGGTTCTGGGATATTGAACACTGGCTTGAATAAGGACCAGTTTTGCTTATGCTCGATAATCTTTTTGAAATCGAGCACATCAAGATAAGTTTCCGGTGGCAGTCTATCTTCGACCGAGTAGTCTAGCGACTTTTCATATGCCTTGGTCTTTATAGTTTTGTCAGGAACTCCTTTGTCCCAATAGGCATCCTTATCTTCCCCGTAGATGTCACGAAAAACTTGGAAGAGGTATTTTTCGGTTTCCGCTATTATCTCACTTAATCTACGATCGGCTTTTAGCCTATTTTCTTCCGATTGTTCGGCCTCCCAGTCAACCATCCCTTCGGGTTGGAAATCCAAATACTTCTTCTTAACAATTCGACATAACCGGTAGTAATATTCGGGTGGACCACCAGAACCAAAAGGAACCTGAAAAGCACCTTTCAGTTTATCACCATCAGTTTGTTCCAAAAACTCCAAAACAGGAGAAAGGTATTCTTCAATTTCCATAAGGATTTCCTCAACGGGCATTTCGCGCGCGTCAGTCGCTGTGTTTGCCTCCCAGTACTTAATCAGAGAGCTGAACAACATAATATAGGCTTGCACAGACACATTTGTGCACAGACAGCTTTCTCTCCCTTTTTCCCATTGAGCGAGATTGGCATTGCGGATTAGATTGAAGTATTGATTAAGGCCCGACCGGGCTCTATCGAGAGTCTCCGTATCTGTTGGTCCGCAAAGAGGGCCCAATTCATAATTGCTGTTCTTTAAAAAGGCTCGACCTATTAAACCGGAACGACGAATAGCATCTTTAATCGCTGGGATAGTAAGACAAGTTCTATTCGTCGATGGAATTCCCTGTTGTGTAATTCGATTATAAAAAGGCTCGCCCATGTCCACATTTAAGACGTTTATAAGACGAGCAGCTATCGCACCTATTCTTTCACTCGGTACGTCAGATCCCCATTTCAGTTCACCTTCAAGATCGTCCAAAAGATGCTTCGGAACGGATTTTTGTTCGTGGTTGATCGTGACAAACAGGTCAGCTTCTTGAGCAGTTGGTAACATTTCAAAAGCAACTACGATAATATTCTGATCCATAAAGGAATCGGCGATTGGGGAAAAACCATACATTCTGTGCTGCCCGTCGATAATCCACGCTGATCGATACCTATCTGGAAGGTAAAGTTGTCCATATGTGACTCCAGATTGTTCATCGTGATACATTTTTTCAAACCGCACAGCCCGGGTAAAATTGATAAGAATATTATTCGGGAAATACCCACCATTCTTGATAAAATTACCTATATCCCGTATACGAGAGCGACTTACGAGGCGCTGATACGTGGGCGCACCCTCAGGATCATTTAATGATCTATGGTTGACAAAGGAAATCTTCAAAAGATGTCGAGGAGTGGTAACAAAACAATAGAACTTTTTACCGCCAAGCGTCCCTCGTATTGCAGGAACTGTTTTCCCTTTAAGTTCAGGAATCTGTTGATCCTTTAAGAATTCCGCTAGTAGTTGAAATCTGGCCGCTCTGCCGAGCAAATCAGCAATCTGCACATAGTAGCGAAGCTCCCTCTCTGTGACAATGCGGATATTCTCCCCCAAAGCCCTCTCACGGTCTGGTTTCGACCAGATCACATTTTCTGTAACAAACATCCAGATAATCTTGGGTTTAAATCCAATTCCATAGTGCTTGTTGACCGCATTGGATATAGGCCCCTTCAAATTTGCGAATTCTTCAAGATCCTTCTGAAGACTTCGCTTTGTAAGTTTCTCCGAAGCTTTACATTCAGCTACTATAACTGCCTCATCATCCTTGGCGAAAACATCTATCTGCTTGCTCAAGGGCTCAGCGCCCTTCCTTTCTATCAGTATATTGAAATTTCTTCCTTGGTTCATTTCCGGAAAATCCATTTTGTATAACAACATCCAAAACTTATTCTCTAAACGCTCATCAATTTCTTTTCCTTTTGATATCTTAGCCTTTTTGTCTGTCGTTTGGTTGGCTTGCCAACCTTGGGCCTCATATTCAGGGAGGTCATTTATAGATATTGTTTTCTCGATAAATAATTTACGACGCTTAACGGCTTCCCGTCGGATACTATTTCGCTCTGTCAAAAACGGAGCAAGGTACACCTTTGATTCATTGCTCACCTCCACCCTCCTTGTCGTCATGCCTTTCCCTTTTCCCATAACTCCATCCCGATCAATTCTAAGATTTCCGTCTTTCCGCAATCCTAATCAGCCGATCGGCAAGCATGATAAGCTCAACAACCTCAACGGGATCGCTAAAATCGACATCACGATGGCTGCTGGGATTCTTGAAGCAACCGATAGCTCCCGCGAAAAGGTTGCTTATCGCCTGTCTCTCTCCCGATTCTTGAGTATTGTCGGTCAGTGGGCCATTGTCAGGATGAAATGCTTTTCTCATCAGACTCACGCCCAAATCCGTCTGATCTAAACCCGACAGAGACCTGGCCCTTACCTCCACTTCTTTAAAGGCCTCAAAAATTGCCGTGTCATACTCTCCTCGTAGAAAAGCAGGGCCCACCTTTGAAGCAAGCGCAGGATCAAGGATTTCCCTGGGGAGAAGAGTAGCAGCTTTATAACTACGAATGTCCCCAGTCTCTCTGAATTTGTAGCCTCGACGTGTGATGAAAATCCATTGATCCTTTTGCCCGGGCGATGGCGCAATCAAACCCTCCCTCTCTAGCCAGACCCATGACTCCGTAATCACTTTTGCGACGGCATCATAGTTGCCTGCCGAATACTCACCAAGGTTGGCTGGAAGAGTAAAATTATAACGATTAAGGAGTCCACTCGACCTGTTTCTCTCACATTGGCACAGATATTCGAGCAAAAGTAAGGCGAGTTCCTCCGGCTCCATAGTAAGAAGCACCTCAACGGGCGGGAAAACATCGCTAATTTTCGGCATTTTGACATCTCCTCGGACGGCCATGATAGAGCGTAACGGTATACATGGACTGGTTTCTCAATTACCCCATTTCTATTATTAATATTTTCCGTTCTATTATGGGTTATGACTTAAGATGTGCTTGTTGATAAGAACGGTTGGTGCGCCAATTTATTAAAGCGTGTAGCCACGACAGATAAAACCGATCGTAATGATGTTGCAAGTGCGCCTCATAATCTTATCTTTCCAGTTCCCTTGCAAACCATATAACTTTACCGTTTATCCTTACCTCGTCGGCCTTAACCTCAAAGGGTTCGTACATTTTATTGTCACTGATCACTTTCACGCGATCCCCGACAAGTTGGACCCGCTTTATCATTATTGTATCGTCCAGGGCAATGGCGTAAATACCGCCTTGCGGCTCAAAATATTTTCTACCGCGGTTGATGAGAACAAGATCACCATTCAAAAGGGTCGGTTCCATGCTATCACCGGATACTTTAATAAGAACCATGTCTTTTGCGTTACCCTTCCGTACGATCCATTCCTTTCGAAAAGCGACCTTCATTTCGATAGCGTTATCGGGAACGGAACCCTTCCCTGCGCTGATTTTTCCATTCACCTGAGGAACATACGTAAAATCCGTATCTATCTTCTTTTCAAGAACGTGTCCCTCCTTGCCCGGTTTCATTGCTTCTTTCCCCGTTAGGACATAATCGAGGCTCCACCTCTCATGTTCACAAAGATCGAATATGAGGTCGTGGGGTAACGTGTTTCTATTACGCCAATTTGAGAGAGTGTTGGGTTTTACATCGAAAAAACGTGCAAGGTCAGCATCATTCTTTAATGCTTTTAATTGAATAATCCTATCTAATACTTCCCCTGTTTTAAGCATTGCAAGTCCCATTATGTGTATTATGTCCTTGACAAGAGTTCCCAAACTGTGAATATAATCTAACCATGGCAACAATACAGACCAAAAAAACAATCCAAAAACTTATGATCGACAAAGATGTCACGGGTGCAGAGATAGCCCGCAAAGTTGGCTGCACCCGCCAGAACGTGTACCACGTAATGATCGGCAGACAGGTATCGCCGCACATCCGGCAGGCGATCGCCGACTCCCTGGGCGTCCAGGTGTCGGATCTCTGGCCGGACGAAAAACCCAAGCGGGCCGCATAGGAGAGACTCATGAAATGCAATCCAGTAACAATGCAGACTGAGCGATCGTTAATGTTACGAGATCGCATGCTCTGTATGGCCGCCATATGCGCCTCTACCCCTTTTCCCTTCGTGGAATCAGGTGAGGAGGAGGAACATATCCGCCGTTTAGTTCATGAACTTTCAGAAGCAGGGCTTTCTCCTTCTGGGATAGCCTCTTATATTCGGGATGCAACGGATCGTATCTGTTTATTTGTATCGCGGCTGCCAGTTGCTCAGCGAGGAGTCTCCTGGTTCTGCAAAGAGACTCTCCACCGTCTCCGGTTGGACATTCAAATTCCGAACAATCTCCCGTTTTCATGCTGTATTCAAAACAGGGAAGAGGAATGAGGAGTTCCATGAGCTTGCGCATCTTCTCTTTGACCGGCAAGGCGAAGGCAAAAACCTCATCGGGTATCCCTTCGTTCTTTTTCCTCAAGAGCCATTCCTCCCATCCCATTTTCAAATCCAATTTGATTGTAACAAACACAAGTGGGGTTTGCAATGTCAAAAGCTAAGTCAAAAATTGACAGTCGGCAGGGAGGACTCTTCGAGTACCTGAAACCCGAAAGACCCCCTGCTCCCGGCAGCCTGAACGTGAGCGCCAGGGTCCGGCAGGCCGTATCCACCGCAATCAAGAAATCCGGCATGGACAGGGTTGACATCTGTTCCGCGATCTACAAGCTGACCGGCATCGAGGTACCCAAAAGCACCCTCGACAACTGGTCTGCCGAAAGCAGAGACCTCGCCGGCGACCTCATAGATCATAACGGCAACAAGAGATGGGGAATGTCCATCGATGTCGTGGCCGCATTCTGCCAGGTCTGCGCCGACTATGAAGTGCTCTTTATCCTGGTAGAAGCCTGCAATTACAAGGCCCTTAAGGGAAAGGACGTTGTCCGGGCCCGGGCAGGGCTTCTCAAAGAAGAGATCACCAAGAAGCAGCAGGAACTCAAGGAACTGGAGCGGGCGCTCCTCGAACACTAAAAAGGAGGGAACATCGTGGCAACGACCTACAAACGCATCGAATCCGTCAGGAAGACGGGCGAGATCCTCAAGTTCCTGGCGGGCCAGAAGGAACCCACCACCGGCCCCCGGATCGCCGAGGCCGTCAACCTGCCGACAGGCACGACCATGTGCCACCTGGCCACCCTTGAAGATCTCGGGTTTGTCTCGACCGTCGGCGATCGCTATCGTCTCGGCATGGGCCTCGCCCTCTGCTGGGCTCGGGTCAGAAGCACCCTGGAAACCGACAGGACCCGAATAGAACGGGACATGAAATCACTGGACATGGAGGAGTAATATGGCGAGAACACCACGGGTCACAGATGAACAGGTGGAAGCTTCAAAGGAGATCTACCGGATCGCCAGGGAAGAGGCCGATATTGAGATCACCAAGCTTCGGTCTGAAATGGCGGCAAAGCTTCCCCAATACGAGGCGATGGGCGTTCTCAGAAAAATTCAGCACGACAGAGCCTATAACGATCTTATTGAGGCTGTGGTCTTGTACCGAATCAAGGACAACAAGGCATATAGAGACGGTGGACTAAACTGGGAAGATTTCTGCGCAGCCGTCAATATCGATCGCCGAAACGCAGATCGTATCATTGACGATATTCGACCCATATTCACCTCGTTTTCGGACAATTTGTCCGGTTTTCTCGGAATCAGCTTCAATAAAATTAGATACTTAGGAAAATCGATTCCGGACAATTTGTCCAGTTTTGAAGACGGCGCCCTCGTTATCCAGGGCGAGAAAATCCCCCTCACCCCCGAGCACAAAGACGAGATCGAGGCGGCAATCGACAAGCTCCAGGAAGACCTCAAGAAACAGAAAGAGGACGCCGCCGCGCAGAAAAAGGCCCATGAGCGCGTTCAGGCCGACATCCATAAGACCGTGACGAAACTGGAGAAGGAACTCGCCCGTCACAAGGGTTTCTTCGATGACAAGGACTTAAACGACGAGGAAGCAGCCTTCGTCAAGAAGGTGGGACTCCTCAAGAAGGCCTTCGACGGCTATCTCCTCACCCTGGACCCCGATAACGTCGAGGAACTCCAGCCCGGGAGGGAACCGTCCGTCCGTATGCGGGCAGAATACCTCACGGCCCTTTCATACATGAAGATGCAGATCCTGACGATCTACGACATGGCGGAGGGCATGTTCGGGGATTGTATTATGATGCCCGAAAAGGCGCCTGCCTTCGGGCCTGCAGCGGGGTCACAGAACAAGACTGAATGAGGTGGATCGTGTGGCAGGAAGAGCTGGCGGCTGGACTTAATAACGCAGAAAATGCAGCGGCGAGGACAAGGCTGATCGAGGGATATACCAAACAGACGGGGCTGAGCTCACAACACCTTTACCGGGTCGCTCGCAAGTTCGGTTACGCCTCCGGTCGCAAGGCCCGCTGCGACAAAGGCGTTCGCAAGTCAGGTCTCACCGACAGGCAGGTGGAACTCGTAGCGGGCCTCCTGCAAACTACCGCCCGGGAGGTCAAGGGTCCCATCATGCCCGTCGAGCGGTCCATGGAGATTGCCACCGATTCCGGCTGTATGGAAGCCGACCAGGTAACCCCTTCGGGCATGCGGGATATCCTAAGGAGACACCAGTTGAGCGCCGCAAACCTCAAGGTCGCAGACCCCCACAGCCGGATGCGGTCCCTGCATCCGAACCACTGCCATGTCTTTGATGTCTCCGTCTGCATCCAGTATTACCTCAAAGGCAAAAAGGGACTGTGCGTAATGGATGAGCGGGCCTTTTACAAGAACAAGCTCCACAATTACGCAAAGATCAAGGCCCGGCTTCTGAGGTATGTCATCGTGGACCACTTCAGCGGCATGTTCTACTTCCGGTACTTCGAGGCCGCGGGCGAGACGCAGAACAACCTCTACACGTTCCTCGTCGAGTCCTGGCGCGGACGTGATGATGAGAGATACCCCTTCCGCGGGGTCCCCTTCCACCTTCTCATGGACAACGGAGCCGCGAACTCGGCCAGGGCGGTCGTCTCCTTCCTCAAGCGCCTGGAGATCAACATCCCGGCTGGTAAGCCTTACAACTCCCAGCGGCAGGGAGCCGTCGAGAGGATGCACAGCATCATCGAGGTGTGGTTCGAATCGGGTTTGAGGCTGCAGCCGGCCTACGACCTCGAGACCCTCAATGCCTGGGCATTCGATTTCTGCGTCCACCATAACGCAAACAGGATACATACCCGGCACGGCATGACACGCACCCAGTGCTGGCTCCTGATTAAAGAGGAGCAGCTCCGGGAACTGCCCGATCAGGAGATCCTCTCGGAGCTTTACTCCTACACGGACGAACAATTCACCCGATCCGTAAACAGGGACTATTCGATATCCTACAAAGCAGAGACCTACAACCTGAAACACGTCGAGGGCATCGTGCCCGGTGTTTCGACAGTCCGGATCATCATCAAACCCTTTACCCCTGAAAGCATCGGTGTCGCCTTTAATGACGTCGTTTATGAAGTTAAACCCATAAAGACCCTGCCGGCGGAGCTGGGAGCCTTCCCGGTAAACTCCGCCATCATAGGCGAAGAATTTAAATCACAGCCCGAGAGCACAGTCCAGCAGGCCAAGAAGCGCATAGAGAACATGGCTTACGGCGAGGAGCGTAAGAAAGACCAGATCCCCTTCGAGGGCCTCAAGGTCTTTGGCCACCAGGCCGACAAGGTGGATCTCACATTAATGCCCCGGAAGGGCACGCCCATGGAGATCGACCGGGCCGTCTTACAGAAACGCATATCCTTCACGGAGTTCTTAAAACGCCTCACAGGCCGTGTAGGGGCAATATCAAAGGAACAGAACCAGGCATTAAGGTCAGCCTTCGGGGATTCAATCGACATATCCAGGGCGGACGAGGTAATCGCCCAGATCGAAAGCGAAGGTGCATGGAGTGTGAACATAGGACACAGCGACGGCGTACAGATAGCTAACCAGTAAATAAGGGAGGTGAAATTGTGGCACGAGTAGCAATGGCATACGGACTAACGATACGGCCTATCATTCTCAAGCAGTTGCTTGTCGATTGTGACATCAACCAGGGAACGATAGGAGAGGTAACGGGACTGGCGCGGACCACCATCAATATCGTGGTGAACCGCGGCTATATCCCGATGGAACACCCGGACTTCAAGTCCCGGGTTGAGATGTTTATAAGTAACAACGCCCGGGCAAGAAAATGGCTGACATATCACTGCCTGAAGGTCCAGAACATCTGGGATCCGCTCGGCCGGGAGATGAAGCGGGCCCACCCGGTTGGCAGGGGAGCGAGAATGGCGGCGACGAAGAAAAGGCAAATAATTTGTAGCGGCAATCCGGAACATATCCACGTATTACGGGAGGTAGAGGTGATTACAGAAGATACGAAACGCCATTTCAGGCTTTTCAAGAACCCTTTTATCAACGATGTGCAGGAAGAGAAAGACATCTATATGTCCGACGAGCACCACTATATCGAGGCCGCCATGATCGACGCGGCCAAGCACGCGGGCTTCCTGGCGGTGGTAGGCGAGGTGCAGAGCGGCAAGAGCATCATGCGCCGCAAGGTGGTCCTCACCCTTCAGCGCGAAGGGAACGTGCGGGTGATCTTCCCGCAGATAGTCGACAAGGATCGTGTCACGGCGGCATCCCTGTGCGACGCGATCATTCACGACATCAGCAGCGAAAAGCCCAGGGTCAAGCTCGAGGACAAATCCCGCCAGGTCCTGCGCCTTCTTCTTGCCCGGCACAAGCAGGGCTCCCGGCACGTCATCATCATCGAAGAGGCCCACGATCTGGGCTTCAAGGTTTTAAAGCTCCTCAAGCGGTTCTATGAAATGGAGGACGGCTACACGAAGCTCCTCGGCATCATCCTCGTCGGACAGCCGGAGCTGAAAGACAAACTCGACGAGGGCGAGCACCCGGACATGAGAGAGGTGATTCGCAGGATCCAGATCGCCGAGATCAGGGGACTCAACGGCAACATCAAGGATTACCTGGCGCTCAAGTTCAAGCGGGTGGGCGCGAAGGCAGAGGACATCTTTACCGATGAAGCTGTGGCGTCACTGTCGGGCCGGCTCACAAACAAGGATGGAAGGACCGGCAAGACCATCAGTCACGCATACCCCGGCCTCGTGAACAACTATGCGGCAAAGGCCATGAACCTCGCCTGCCAGATGGGCTGCGAGAAGGTGACGGAAGAAGTGGTGATGGAGATATGAAAACCTTAAGCCACAACAAACATAAAGCCGCCACCGGCGGACATCCCTATGAATCCGCAAGTCCGACCGGCACGCCGGCCAGGTACCCGAACGGTGACGTGCAATGCGCGGGCTGGTCCGACAGGATCGACCTGTCAGTCTGCATAACCAGGAACATCAGGCAGCCACAGAAGTGCGAGGGCTGTCCGCTTAATTATTAAGGGGTGGATCATGACAAGAAAAGGCAAGAAAGCAGCGAGACACATCTTCTGGGCGCTGGTCCTGGCAACGATGTTCTTTGCCGGCTGGACGACCAGAGGGGACACGTCCTTTCGAGACGGCTTTGAAACGGGTTACAACTCGGCCGCGAACCATATCTCGACGAAACTGAGGTCAGGGATGAAGGATCTCCAGCCCTTCTACATCGCCGACATCGGGTTCCGGTTCTCGCCGAGGGGCTACACGATCGCGGGAGTCCGGTTCATCGGTGACGACACCGTCTATTCTGCAAGGGCGGAGGTGCCGAAATGAAGGTTGCCGTCGAGGTTTACCAGGACGTATCCGTTATCAAGATCATGGACGATGCCGGGGTCGTCATGGACCGGTACGAGACGAAGGACATTTTCGTGGAGAACTATCAGCACGCAAGAAGGCATGCGGACCCGGAGGGAACCCTGCCGATCGCGACAAAGAACATTCATTGAGGAGACATTATGCCAACACTGGGAGAGATTGAAACATTAACGAAGGCCTGGGCTGATGCCCAGGACAGCCTCGTAGCAACGGTGCAGGGACTGGAGGATGCCAAGGAACGGCTTGCTCGACAGTATCTTCCCGCACTAAAGAGACAGGTGGCCATTGCGGCCGCAAAGAAATCGGAACTCAGGGCCGCGATCGAGGACAGCAGGGCGCTGTTTACCCGCCCTAAGACTCTGGTCATCCACGGAGTTAAGGTGGGTTACGAAAAGGGAAAGGACGAGGTGATCATCGAGGACGAGGACCTCACCGTGGCTCTCATCGAGAAGCACTTCCCAGAGCAGAAAGACCTTTATATCAAGACCAAGAAAACCGTGAAGAAAAGAGCGGTCAAGGACCTGTCCGAGCTTGAACTCAAATCGATTGCCGTGACAGTTATGGAACCCGGCGACGTGGTGGTCATCAAATCGATGGACTCCCAGATCAAGAAGTATGTGGACAGACTTCTGAAGGAACGGGATGAGGACCTGGGAGCAGAGGAGGCGGCATGAAACGGCGCGATCCTCAGGAGCTGTTGCGGACGATAAGGAGGTTGTGCCCACCCAGGGAAAGCACGGGTGCATCGATCACATTCATCTCCCGGGATAGTACGCATACGCGTCAACTTAAGCG
>DIFE01000068.1 GCA_002418985.1 Deltaproteobacteria bacterium UBA5756 | reverse complement strand
GAAGAGATTGGGGTTTTTCGATGCGCGGTCCGACCGGAAGAGGAGCGTCCAAAAACTTAAGGCGGATCTGCGATCAGGGAGCCTGACCGGTTTTCGATCTCGCCCTGTCGATCATGACAATCCCTATATAGATCAGGATGAATGTGGGAACCAGGAAAAGTCTGAAGGGTATCACCTCGATCCTCATCCTGTCGAGAGAGAGCGGATTCTTCTTAGTGTCCCCGGCCGGCTTTTCGGCGACGGCCTTTTGCGGCACGGACCCGGTATCCTTCGTAATTCTGATGCCCGCGCCGTAGAAATTGTCCATGAATCCTTTGTCCATGTCGAAACCCGACACAAACGGCAAGGCGAAGAGCGGGATACAGATCCCGATGATTATCAATAAAATGCCTTTTTTCTTTCCATTATTCATACAGGACTCCAACTATATCATATGTTCAACGACGGAGGGGCATTTTTTTCTCTGCGCCAACGATTGACATCACGCCCGGCGGGGGATATTATAAGCAATATTCGGCCACCCCATTCAAGGACAAACAAGATGAAAAGAAAGAAGACAAGACAGATAAAGGTCGGTGGAATCCCCATCGGCGGCGGCAGCCCCATCGTTGTGCAATCCATGCTCAAAACGAACCCTGAGAACTTCAGCCAGACCCTTGAACAAACGAGGGAACTGAAAAGGGCGGGTTGCGAACTCGTCAGGATCGCACTACCCCAGGAAGAGACCTGCAAGATCATCCCTTTTCTTAAAAAAGAAGTGGACGTGCCCATCATAGGCGACATTCATTTCAATCACAAGATAGCCTTGAAGGCCATGGAACTCGGCATAGACGGAATCAGGATCAATCCCGGCACGATCAATAACCTGCGCAAGGTACGGGAAATCGCCGTCATGGCCCTGAATACGAAGACGCCGGTACGGCTGGGAATGAACATAGGTTCCATTGAGAAAAGAGTCCTCAAGACCCATGCGAGGCCCAACGCCGATGCCATGGTCGAGAGCGCCCTTTATCATATTAATCTCTTTGAGGACGTTGGATGGACCCAGCTCAAGGTCTCCCTCAAGGCCTCGGATATACGGGAAACCGTCGATGCATACAAGAAATTTTCGAAGAAATCCGACTATCCTCTCCACGTGGGCATAACCGAGGCGGGCCCTGTCTTTTCCGGTGCCATAAAGTCCGCAATAGGGATCGGCATTCTTCTTAATGAAGGAATAGGAGATACGATCAGGGTTTCCCTAACGGGCAACCCCGTCTATGAAGTGATCGCCGGTTACCACATGCTGCGCGATCTGGGGCTGAGAAAACGGGGAATCAACATCATCTCCTGTCCCACCTGCGGCAGGACCAGGGTAAACCTCGCCGAGATCGTCGAGGAATTCGAAAAGGACATCAATCAGTTCGATTCCTACCTGGACGTAGCCATCATGGGTTGCGAGGTGAACGGCCCCGGTGAGGCCAGAGAAGCCGACATCGGCCTCGCCTTCGGCGCAAACAGCGCCACACTGTTCAAAAAAGGAACCGTCGTCAAGTCTGCCATCCCCCGCGAGATGGCAAAGAAGATCCTCGAAGAAGAGATCTATAACATGGTCAACAAAGAGAAGAGATAGCCCCGGAGTTTCAGGTTCCGCCCTATCTTGTCTGTTTCCTTACGTGCAGGATCCGCTGGATCACGGTCACATGAGTCAGCACCGCCAGGACTATGATGACGTAGCCCAGCAGCACGGGGAAGACAAGGCCGATGATCAGGAGAACCAACCTCTCCGGTCTTTCGAGAAGGCCCGTCTTGCATGAGAGGGATGCGGCCTCCGCCCTGGCGCGGGCGTATGGTATGAGGGCGGTGCCTATCACCGCGATAAAGGTGGCTATGGCATAGTCGGTATTGCCGTGCCGGACGTAGACAAAAAGGATTCCGCCCATGACGGACAGGTCTGTGTACCTGTCAAGAACGGAATCGAAGAAACCGCCGAAGCGTGTCACCCTGCCCGTACCCCGGGCGATTGCGCCGTCCAGAATGTCAAGCAAACCGGCGAAGGCCAGTGAAGCGGCGCCGACCCCCGGAAATTCCATGAACACGAGGAAAGCGGCCAGAAAGCCGAATAACGTGCCCGCCGAGCTGATGATGTCCGGTGATATTGTTCTTTGCCTGAAAATGAACCTGTAGATTACCAGGATTTGACGATCAAGTCTGTGACCGATCTTCGAACTTATCACTGCGAGCCCCCTAGCGGAGCCTGACGCCCTTGATAAACTCTTCGACCATCTCCCTCGCCGTCTCGTCGGGGTACTGTCTGATGGGATGCTTCATCGTGTAGGCCGAGATCGACTCCAGAGGTCCGCCTGTGCCCCTGTCGCGTGCCACCTTGCAGCATCTCAGGGCATCTATGATGCACCCTCCGCTGTTCGGCGAATCCTCGACGGAAAGCCTCAGTTCGCAATTGATCGGTATGTCCCCGAATATCCTTCCTTCCAGCCTCATGAAACAGACCTTGTTGTCTTTCTGCCAGGGAACGTAATCGGAGGGGCCGATGTGGATGTTGTCCGGCGGAATGGGGACGTCCAGCGTCGATTGGACGGCCTCGGTCTTTGAAATCTTCTTCGATTTAAGTCTCTCCCGGTTGAGCATATTGAGAAAATCGGTGTTGCCGCCCGTATTCAACTGGTATGTGTAGTCAAGTTTGACACCGCGATCATTGAAGAGCTTTGCAAGGGTCCTGTGGATGATGGTGGCCCCTATCTGCGATTTCACGTCATCGCCGATGATGGGTATCCCTTTTTCCTCGAACCGCCTGGCCCAGGTTTCATCGGAGGCGATAAAGACCGGGATGCAATTGACGAGGCTGACGCCGTTTTCAAGACAACACTCGGCATAGTACCGCGCGGCCTGCTCGGAACCCACGGGAAGGTAGTTGAGAAGGATGTCCACATTCCTGTCCTTCAGCACGGCTCCCACATCGACAGGGGACTCGTCTGCGATGACAAAGGAACGGTCCGGCGGATACTGCTTCATGTGAGGCGCCACACCGTCGAGAACATGTCCCATGAGGACCGTAACCCCGGTGGGCGGAATATTCGCTTCAATCGTCTTCGTGCAATTAGGTAATGCGAAGATGGCCTCTTCGAGGGGTCTGCCGACCTTGCGCCGGTCAATGTCGAAGGCCGCCACGACTCTGATATCGCCGGGCTTGTAGCCGCAAATGTCATTGTGCATGAGCCCGATGGCATTTTCCCCTTTTCGGGCATAGTAGAAGATACCCTGTACCAATGAGCTTGCACAGTTCCCCACACCGGCAATGGCAACACGAATCTCTGGCATTGCATCTCCTTATGTTATTTTTCTTTTAGTATATTTGCCTTAAAATGTCAAAAATACGGACGTTATCCTTTGTAGCGTTCCATGCCCTCCTGGTACAGATCGCCGGCAAACGTGTCGTTAATGACAAAAAGCGGCATATCACTAACCTCAAGCCGTACTACGGCTTCCGGTCCAAGGTCCTCGTAGGCGATCACCTGCGACGCGACAACGGTGCGTGCAATGAGCGCACCGGCCCCTCCCGTCGCTCCGAAATAGACCGCCCGATGTTCCTGAAGTGCCTTTTTAACGGCGTCTGAACGTTTCCCCTTCCCGATCATTCCTTTCAGGCCCAGGCGAATCAATCGCGGCGCATAAACATCCATCCGGGAACTGGTCGTCGGCCCGCATGATCCGATCACCTTGCCGGGCGGTGCCGGTGCCGGGCCGCAATAATATATGACCTGGCCCCTGATATCGAAAGGTAATTCTTCGCCGGCATCAAGCGCCTCGGCAAATCGCTTGTGTGCCGCGTCCCGGGCCGTGTAGATAAAGCCGGAAAGCAGCACCTTCTCCCCCGCCTTCAGAGATTGTATCACATCATCGGCTAGGGGGGTCAGTATCCTTTTTATCCCCGTATCGCGCCCTTCCCCTGACAGCCTGTTGCTATCGGATATCATAATACGGCCTCCCTCATCCGGTGCGCGTGGCACTGTATATTGACTGCCACGGGCAACGAAGCGAGATGGCAGGGCGCCATCTTTATGTGGACATCAAGCGCCGTCACGGTTCCGCCATACCCTTGCGGCCCTATTCCGGTCCTGTTGATTTCATCCAATAATTCCATCTCCATCGCGGCAAGCTCATCATCCGCGTGCCGTGTACCGACGGGAACCATGAGGGCCTCCTTGGACAACAGGGCGGACGTCTCGAAATTACTCCCGATGCCGATACCCACGATGATGGGAGGACATGGATTGGGGCCTCCCTTTCGCACCATGTCGAGAACAAATCCCTTGACCCCTTCCTTACCCTGGGCAGGCATCAACATGCGCACTTCTCCGTAATTCTCGCTTCCGCCGCCTTTTGGCAATACGGTGATCTTCATCCTGTCTCCCGGCACTATTTTTACATGGATAATGGGAGGAGTATTATCGCCGGTATTCTTCCTGCTGAATGGATGACAGCAGGACTTCCTCAGGTACCCGTTCCGGTATGCCCGGCGCACACCCTCGGAGATTGCTTCCGTCAGGTCGCCTCCAACGATATGAACGTCCTGGCCGATCTCCAGAAAGGTCACCGCCAGGCCGGTATCCTGGCATATGGGCATTTTCTCTTCCCGGGCCGTATCGGCATTTTTGAGCAGTTCCCTGAGTACTTCCTTGCCCACGGGTGATTTCTCCCGTTCTACGGCATCCCCGATGGCCTTGTACATGTTCTCGGAAAGATTTATGTTGGCATCGATGAAAAGACGCTCCACAGCGGAAATGATGTCGTTCACATGGATGTCGCGCATACCCGGCTCCTTAATCGACGTAGGGCGGTATCACACCCTTCTCCATGAGAAGCCCCACTTCGTCCTGAGCCCTGCGGATCTTCGTGACCGCCATATTGTAAAGTTCCTTTTCATCGATCGTGAGGCGTGCAACGCCCTGTTTCATGGCCATCTTTGCGACGGCCACGGCCTCCCTCGGAAAAACCTCCCATTCGCTCATTGTTGGCAGGAGATGGTCTTCCGTGAGTCCCCTGTCCTCGGCGCACCGCGCAAGCTCATAGGCCGCGGCGATGCACATCTCGTCGGTTATGGTCCGCGCCATCACGTCGAGGGTGCCCCGGAATATGGCGGGAAATCCCACGGAATTATTGACCTGGTTGGGAAAATCGCTCCGTCCCGTCGCCACGATGCGGGCCCCGGCCTCTTTCGCGTCCCAGGGCCACATCTCCGGTATCGGGTTTGCGCAGACAAACACAATGGCATTGTCGGCCATGGAGGCAACCCAATCCTTCTGGATCACGTCGGGTCCCGATTTCGAAAGGGCTATGAGAACATCCTGTCCCTTTAGGGCAGCCGCCGTATCGCCTTCCCGGTTTTCTCCGTTGGTGGTGCGGGCGAGTTCGAGCTTTTCTTTGTAATTGGGTTTGATATCGTCGCGCTTCCTGTTGAGTATGCCTTTGCTGTCTACCACGATGACGTTTCTCGGATTGGCTCCCGCCTTTATAAGCATCCGCACAATGCAAACGTTGGCGGCGCCTATCCCTATCATGGTGATCTTTGCATCCTCAATCCGCTTCCCGACAATCTTGAGGGCATTCACAAGCCCGGCGAGCGTAACGGCCGCCGTTCCCTGCTGGTCGTCGTGCCAGACGGGAATCGGGGATTCCGCTCTCAACTTCTCCAGAATATAGAAACACTTGGGATTTTCGATATCCTCAAGGTTAATGCCGCCGAATACGGGCGCAATCAGCTTGACCGTCCGTATGATTTCATCGGGGTCTTTCGTGTCGAGGCAAATGGGAAACGCATCCACCCCTCCGAGATACTTGAAGAGAAGGGCCTTGCCTTCCATGACCGGTAATCCGGCCATCGGACCGATATCGCCAAGCCCGAGAACCCGTGTCCCGTCGGTCACTATCCCGACCGTGTTTCCCTTGTTCGTATATTCGAATACCTTTTCGGGATTCCTACTGATCTCCTTGCAGGGCTCCGCAACCCCCGGGGTATACCATATGGCGAAATCATCGACGTCCCTGATGACACACTTCGGGACTATCTCAATCTTTCCCTTATAAAAGGGGTGCATTTTCATCGCATCCAACGCCGGCTTCCTGGCTTTTTCAAGAAGTTCTTCCTTGGTGACTCTCTCGTCTCCCATGAGACGCCTCCCTCTCAGTTATTTCATACCGTTTCGACATTGTAGTATAGATATGACAGAAAATGGAATGGAAAAATAGAGAAGTCCCGGGTGATAGGTTTCGGGCCGCAGGCCCATTCAGTCATTGACAAAGCGGGGTGAAATCGTTTATTTTATTAGAAAAGTTGGGCCCATAGCTCAGCTGGAAGAGCCACCGGCTCATAACCGGTAGGTCCTTGGTTCGAACCCAAGTGGGCCCAATATAATTATGATCAAATGGTGAAAAAATTTCTCATAGAACAGGATTCGTCAACTGACACAGAAGGGGTGTACCATCGGGTACACCCCTTCTCCTTTTTGGAGGCAATAAAGTGGAGCAGGAATTAGAGACTCTTTTTGAAGCACAGAAAATTGAATCGATGATCATGGAAGGGGAACAAAAACTCCTTCAGGCACCGAGAAGGCTCAGGCAGATGGAAGATGAGCTGGGTACGGTCCAGGAGAAGATCGAAAAGGAAAAAGAGATCATCGAAGAACTCGAAAAGGAACGTCGCAAGAAAGAGAAGGAACTGGAAGTCGAGAAAGACAAGATCAAGAAGCTTGAAGTAAGGCTCTATGACGTAAAAACGAACAAGGAATATCAGGCTCTCCTCAAGGAAATAGAATCCGCCAAGGAAGCAAACGATCGTACCGAGGAGGACGTGCTCGTCCTCATGGATAAAGTAGAGGACCTTAAGAAGGACTTTGAAGGTTCTACGGTACAGCTCAAGAGACTCGAGAAGGAATCCGAAATCGAAAGAGTGGCGATTGAAAAAGAAACACGGTCGATGGACGAAGTAATAGCAAAGCTCACTACGGAAAGGGATAACCTGCTTTCCGTCGTCAGCGAAAACCTGCGGACCATCTACGGCATTCTTCGCGAAAAACGCGGAGGTGTCGCCGTTACCAACGTGAAACACGGGGTGTGCCTTGGCTGTAACATGAACATCCCTCCCCAGCTTTTCATCGAGGTCACCAAAAACAAGCAGCTTATTCAATGTCCGAGCTGCAACCGGATTCTCTTCTTCAGAGAAAACGATTAATGCGCTGGCATGTTCATGTTGACGGGGCTTCCTCCGGCAACCCGGGAAAGTCCGGCGCCGGCATCGTCGCCAGGGACGACAAGGGGAGCGTGATATTCACCAGAGCGGTCTT
Organism: Deltaproteobacteria bacterium UBA5756; assembly: GCA_002418985.1. Taxonomy (GTDB): domain Bacteria; phylum Desulfobacterota; class Syntrophorhabdia; order Syntrophorhabdales; family Syntrophorhabdaceae; genus Delta-02. The sequence continues at coordinate 23,604 of DIFE01000068.1, read as the reverse complement.
CCTGGGGGAAATGACAAACAATATGGCCGAGTACGAGGCACTTCTTTACGCCTTGAAGAGCGCTCAGGAACATTCTGTCAGAAACGTTTCCGTATATACAGATTCTCAACTTGTGGCAAATCAGGTTACCGGAGTATATAAGATCAAAAATTTAACCCTTCTGGAATACGTGAAGCGTGTCAAACAAATCATAAGCAATTTCGAACATTTTACGATACAATATATACCGCGGGAACAAAACAGGGAAGCAGACAAACTCGCGAAGGATGCCATATTAAAAGGGTAGACGGGTGGTCGCTCCGCTTTAAACGGGGAGGAAAGTCCGGGCATCGAGGGGCAGGATGGTTCCTAACGGGAACCGGGGGTAACCCCAGGGAAAGTGCAACAGAAAATATACCGCCCTTTAATCGGGGTAAGGGTGAAATGGCGGGGTAAGAGCCCACCAGTCCCGCGGCGACGCGGGAGCTTTGTAAACCCCATCCGATGCAAGGCCAAAGAGGGTGCCGCCACGGCGGTATGGATGGCCCGTCCAGTACCCGGGTAGGCCGCTTGAGGTCCGGGGTGACCCGGATCCTTAGAGAAATGATCACCGTTTCCGCCTTCGGGCTGGAAAACAAAACCCGGCTTATAGTCTACCCTTTTTTTTCAAACAGCAGGACCCGGGTTTCGGGGGTTAGGAAGGACGTGGGGTCAGACCCGTCACACCGGTCGTGTGCCCTCTGAATAGTTCTTCATCCCGGTTCCCCGGGCAATAGACAAAACAGACCGGTCAATGGAGCAGAAGAACACAAAGATCGCCGTCATCATCCTCATTCTTGTCGCGTGCTGCGGGCTCTTTCTCACCAACATCGGCGGCCGGGATTTCTGGGCCCCGGACGAGGGTGACTTCGCCGAGATCGTCAAAGAGCTTAACAACAATTTTGTCGTCCCCCATCTCAACAATTCGGCCTACGCTGAAAAACCTCCCCTTTTTTATTATGTCGTCTTCGCCTTTGCCAAAACCTTTCGATGGCTTCCGGAAGAGACGTCGATGCGCCTGGCGTCAGGCTTTGCAGCCATCTTCACGATCATCGCACTGTTCCTTGTAACCCGGTCCTTCTTCGGTATGCGAATGGCATTGTACAGCGTTGTCGTACTCGCCCTCGCGCCCCTTTTTTACTGGCAGGCACGTTACCTCCAGGTCGATATGGTCTTTTCAGCCGCCCTGGTCGCCGCGTTGCTCGTCTTCTTCCAGTTTATGAAGAGCGGGAGGAGGGTCTGGTATTACCTGTTCTTTGTCGCCCTTGCCTTTGCCTTTATGGCGAAAGGCCCTCTCGCGCTGGCACTTGCAGCGCCCGTAGCCATCCTCTACTGCGCCTCCGAAAGAAGACTGTCAGTGTTCTTCACGAGACATACCTGCATCGGAGTTCTTATTTTTCTGGTCATCGTCCTCCCATGGTATCTTGCCGTGTATCTCAAGGAAGGATTTCCCTATTTGTACGAGAACATCCTTCGCCAGAACTTTCTAAGGTTCTTTGACGCCTGGAGTCACAGGAGGCCTTTCTATTATTATTTCACGACCCTTCCCCTTGATTTCTTCCCCTGGAGCCTTTTTCTGCCACTGGGTCTGTATGCTGCGGTGAAGAACTGGAGGACGGACCGGGGAACGCGGTACTTTTGCCTCTGGTTCGTCTGGTTCTTTTTCTTTTTGTCCCTTTCCTCGGGCAAGATCAGTAAATACATGCTGCCTGCCCTTCCCGCCCTTGCCGTGATGGTATCGGGTTCCATAACGGATGGAAGGAGTCTCTACAATAAAATAGCCTTCTGTGTCACGGGCGCGGTATTCCTCACCTTGGGGATAACGCTTCTTACGTACAGGACATCCCTCTACGGCGAATTCCTGCCTGAAAGGATCATCCTTGGATCGCTTGCCATCGGCATCGGGGTTCTCATTATTCTCTGCGTCCGCTTCAATGCCCCCCGGGCCGCCTTCGCTTCACTCGCCGTCTTTCTGGGACTTGCCTTCATGACGGGAAACATTTCCATATTTGAAAAGTGGAATCGGTACAAATCCCCGAAACCCGTCAGCGAAAAGATAAGAAGCCTCGCGGGTGAGGATGTACCCTGGGTCTATTATGGCAGTATGCGCGGAGTTTATGTATACTACGTCGGTAGATTCGCGGTCCATGTCGAGGAACACGACGTCGCCGGGCTCAGGCGGTTCGCCGGCGGCCAGAAAAAATTTTACCTCCTGACCCGACGCCGTGACGCCGCCGAGGTCACGCAGGCCGTCCCGGGTGCCGTGGTGCAATCCCAGGACCGCATCGGCGATACGGACATGGTTATTTTCAGCTACGAAAAAAGTATGACGGACAACAGCCGATGAAACCCGATAAGAGCTTCGCCAGGTATACGATAATCCTTCTCATTCTCTCCTACGCCTTTGTTTTTCACGGCCTCGGTACTTACTCCCTCAAGGAACCCGATGAAGGCAGGTACGCCGAAATCCCGCGGGAGATGGTACAGAGTGGTGATTTCACCGTCCCGCGCCTCAATGACGTCCGCTATTTTGAAAAACCTCCCTTTCTCTACTGGTCCGTCGCTGCTTCGTATAAGCTGTTCGGGATAAGCGAATGGTCGTTCAGGTTTCCCAATGCCCTCGCGGCCGTTCTGTGCGTCTTCAGCCTCTTCTTCTTCCTGCGGCGCTGGGTTGATGAAAAAGCCGCTTTCCTAGCATCCCTCGTTCTGTTGTCGTCCCCGGGTTTTTTTGCGATGGCGCGAATAGTCACGACGGATATGATCCTCACCTTCTGGTTGTTTCTGTCCCTCCTGTGCTTTTACGGGTACTACCGGGAGCGAAAAGCTGCATTCCTCTATGGGTTCTATGCGGCCATGGCGCTGGCGACGCTGACGAAGGGCCCCGTCGCACCCGTCCTGTTATGCGCCACGATCTTCGTCTTTTTGCTTACGGAACGCAATATCTCTTTTGCGAGACGGATGAAGCCGGTCCGCGGCCTTCTTCTGTACCTTCTGATAGCCGCTCCCTGGTTCATCATCATCTCGCTGAGGGAAAAGGAGTTCTTTGATTTTTTCTTCGTCGATCAGCATTTCCTCCGTTTCATCTCGACAAAGCATAAGCGCGGCGGACCTGTCTACTATTTCATACCCGTCCTCCTGGGAGGGATGCTTCCCTGGACGTTCTTCATCCCGCGGGCCGTACTTTTAGTCTGGAAAAGGCCTGATTGCCGCCTGTTCCTCTTATGGTCGGCCATTGTCTTCGCCTTCTTCAGCCTCTCCGGATCGAAGCTCCCCCCCTACATTCTTCCTCTTTTCCCGACCGTTTCCGTGGCGGTAGGCGCGCTCTTCCATGACAAGGCCGGATCCCCGTTCAGGAAACTTTGGGAGATCATCGCCTGCGGTCTCTTTATGGCAATCCTGGCTTCTTCCTGTCTCGTCTATTTCAGCCCTTCCTTCATGGCTTATATTGCGGACGTCTCCATGGACGCTCCCGGGATAACGGGGGACCTCAGACACTTTTCATTGTGGATATCCCTCACGGCGTCAGTCTGCCTTGTGCTTCTCTTTTTCAGAAGGTTCAGGCTCCCGGGCCCCCTTTTCGTGCTGCTTTTCCTCTTCTCCCTTTCCACCATCATAGCCATCATGGCCCAGTCAGACGTGATCGACAGGGTCAATACGGTCAAGAAACTGGCGGTGGCGGCGCGTGAGGCAGATCCCCCGCCGGATATCATAGTCAACTATTCCGCGCTCGATCTGACACTTCCCTTTTACCTGGGAAGGCCGGTTACCATTGCCTCATACAAGGGAGAGCTTGCCATGGGATCGAAATATGACGACGCCAGGAAGATATTCATGGAGGAAGAAGATTTTTTCCGGCTCATCGGTTCTGAGAGGAAGGTTCTCTTCGTAACAAAACTAAAGAGGATCGACAACCTGGAAAAACGCTTTCCCGGGCGTATCAGGACGCGAATCTGTCAGAACGACCGCTGTCTGCTCTCCAATTACTGAAACGGCGAGGTTGTCATATCGCAATGGTCCCGAGATATCCCGATCATATACAGAAAACCTCATGTGTCCCTCGTGCGGGACAGTTTTGTGTATACCTCTGTGTTCTTATCATGGCCGTCCTTTCCTGCGCCCAAACAGCCCGGTCGGACACCAACCCTGCGCAGGCCCTTGCCGGCGATATGGAGAACATCCTTCGCGATCCCGCGCTGGGCTCCGCCCACCTGGGAGTCGTGATCGATTCGGTGACAACGGGACAGAGGCTTTTCGAACTGAACGGCAGCAAACGCCTCGTGCCTGCATCCAACATGAAACTCTTCACTTCCGCCGCCGCTCTTATCGCCCTCACGCCGGAATATCGCTATGAAACACGGCTCCTCACCGGCGGTTCCCTGCGCTCCGGGATACTTCACGGCGATCTCATCATAGAGGGATCGGGTGATCCCACCATATCGGGTTATTTCAACAGGGGTGATCCCCTCCACGTCTTCCGGCAATGGACAACCAGGTTGAAGGAAATGGGAGTGGGGGAGATTCGCGGCGATCTCATCATCGACAATTCCGCCTTCACGGGGCAACCCTATCCCGCAGGCTGGGAAATAGGCGATGCCACGAACTGTTTTTCGGCCCCGAGGGATGCCTTCACTTTTAATAACAATTGTATCCAGCTCGATATAACCCCGGGTCGCGGCCGGGAAGGGATTCGGCTCGTCATGGAACCCGTTACCGGCTACGTACGGCTGCATAACCGCCTGACACAAAAACCGGGTCAGGGCACGGTAGGGTTCGAGTACGCAACGCCGAGAACTCTTCTCATGACCGGCTCTATCGGTGCCCAGGGTGATACGATAACTCGCTACGTCGCCGTCAACCATCCCGCTTATTTCGGCGGGTTTGTCTTTAAAGAGACTCTCGCGGCGGACGGAATCGCCGTAAAAGGAGAGATAGCCTGCGCCCGCAACTGTCCCAGGACCGTCGATATACCGGACGTCCGAAGGAAAAAGACGTTCAAGACCGCAGCCATCTATCATTCGCCCAAACTTTCTGAAATGATAAAGGTTGTCAATAAACTCAGCAACAATCTCTACGCTGAAATGCTTCTCTTCGCGATCGGGAAAGCAACCGGTGACGAATCACCGAATGCTGCACTCGCCACCCTCAGCACTGCGGGCATCGACACTGCCGGGGTCGCCATGGCCGACGGCTCCGGTTTATCCCGTCACAATCTCGTCACCCCCCGCGCCATAGTCGATTTGCTGAAGGCCATGGCACGGGGCCCGTATGCATCCTGTTACATCGAGTCGCTTCCCGTCATGAGCGTGGACGGAACCCTCGGCAACAGGCTCAAGGGTTCCGTCGCGGAGGGGAGAATCCGTGCAAAGACGGGTTCCATGACACACGTCAGGAGTCTGTCGGGGTTCGTGACGACGAAGAACAACGAGATATTGGCCTTTTCGATCTTGTCGAACAACTACGATGCGGCCGTCCAGGCTGTCGATACCGTTGTCGACAGGATCATCCTCAGGCTTCTCGACTACCCTTCGGCCGCGCAATAGTGCTGTCTAGCGAATGATTCGGCGGCGCATCAGCTTGAAGGGAAACGGGGCGAGGATAATAACGACGACAATTATCCATATCACACCCTCGAGCGCCTTCCCCGGAGAGCCTTCGGCAAGTGCCCTGCAAACGTTCGTGAGATGGAAGAGAGGGGTAAACCAGGCAATCTTGCTAACGAAGGACGGCAGGCTGTCGAGGGGAAAGAAGATCCCCGAAAAGAGGAACATCGGGGACATGAGCAGGGTATAGAAATAATTCAGGGAGTCGACACCGGGGACCAGCGCCACACACATCAGGGAGATCTCCGCAAAGATGAGCCCGCTCAGGAAAAGAACGGGGACGACAAAAACGATCAGGGCGGAATCGACGAGGCGGAAGGCGCTTATCGTCCCGATAATGATCACACCGTAGAGGATGCTTTTCGTCGCTCCCCACATCATTTCCCCCGCTATGAGGTCGTCGATGTTGACGGGCGTCGCGAGGATGGCGTCGAAGGTCTTCTGGAAGAATATCCGGACATAGGTCGAGTAGGTACATTCATAGACCGTGGCGAACATCGATGATGACGCTATGATGCCGGGCGCGATGAAGTTTATGTATGGTTTTCCCTGAACCTGCTGGATATATCCCCCGAGGCCGAAACCGAGTGCGACGAGGTAGAGAACTGGTTCGACAAAATTCAGGGCGATGCTTGATAAATAAAGCTTTGTGTAGACGGTGAAATGTCTCTGCCACACCCGGAAAGCCCGCTTAACTTTCAAGTTTCCTCCCGGTAAGCCTCAAATAAACCGCTTCGAGATTTCCTCCATATTCATTCATGAGGTCCCGAGGAGAGGCGATGACAATGATCTTCCCCCTGTCCATGATCGCGACACGATCGCAAAGCCTCTCGGCTTCCTCCATGTAGTGGGTGGTCAAAAGCAGCGTCTTGCCCTGCGCCTGCAAATCACCAAGCCTCTTCCAGACCATCTGTCTGCTGTGCGGATCAAGGCCTGTTGTCGGTTCGTCAAGAATAATAAGCTCCGGATCGTTCACGATTGCCCTGACAAGAAGGAGACTTCTTTTCATACCACCCGACAGGCTCTTTATGTTCGCATTCATCTTTTCCATGAGACCCACGGAACCCAGAAGCTCCTTTGCAAGAGGCACCGTCGTTTTCCTGGGCATATCGAAGTATCTTCCGTATACGACAAGATTCTGGATGACCGAAAGGTCCGGATCCAGACTGTCATCCTGGGGCATAACACCTATACATGATTTGATCAAGCTCTGATGCTTTTGGACATCATAGCCGAGAACCGTGACCTCTCCTTCTGTTGGAGGAAGAAAACAATAAAGGATACGCATTATCGTTGTCTTGCCGGCGCCGTTTGGCCCGAGGAAACCGAAACACTCGCCGGAGACGATGGAAAAGTTGACCCCGTCGACGGCCCTGAATCCGTTATAGTCTTTCGTCAGATTTTTGGCGGTGATGATCTCCATGGCAGACTCTTAATAAAAATAGCAGAAAAGAAGGTGAGAAGAAATAGGACCCCGTGCCAAATAGCTCAGGACGAGGGCAAACACGTTTCGTAAGGTCCGTGCGACCTGTAAGACCTCTGAAAGGGCCTGTTACTTTGGGATCACCATTTTTCTGTCAGTGATTTCCGTTACCGGCAAAGTAGCAATGTCGGCAAAACGCTGGCGCCATGTCTCATTGCCCCTGAGAAGATCATCGACACGGGAAAAAACGTTCTCGACAAACACGTCCCTATCTTCCGACCTTTTTGTAATGCCGTACCGGATGGCCTTCCTGTCATCGTCATTCAGGTGGTTCATGACGTTCTTTGTGGTCAGGATCATCCCGAATCGTGAAAGATTTGACAGTCTGGATGCATAGTTGATCGTGTCGCCCAGGGCGGTAAACTCAATATTCGTCGACGACGGCGCGGTAGTGCTGAAATATTCCTGCCCCTCGTTTATGCCCATGTTCAGGTGGAGATCGTTTAGCCATCTTTTGCGGGTCTTCCATTGATTTGAAAAATCCGCCATCTTCTCTCGGATGGCAAGAGCGCAATTGATGGAGTTCATGAGATATTCAGGATCCTGCTTCTTCAGGAAATAATAGACCACTCCATCACCTATTCTCTTGCCGTATATCCCATTGAATCGTCTGAAGGATTCCTCCAGAATTCTCCACATACTGTTTATAAGCTCGAAATATTCCTCAGGAGGCAGTTCCGCGCAGATGCGCACGGAATTCTGCAGATCGGCAACAAGAACACTGAAAGAGACGAGCGTCGGCAGACGCTGCTGCAGCAGATCTCTCACAACGGTCTCCCGATTCGACAGAAATTCGGAAATGCCTGCCTGCGCTTTCCCGGCTTTTTCGTATAGAAAAAACATTCCTTCGCGGAAAAAAGTGGTATACACGACATACTTTTCCCTGGATCCATCAGCCCCTTCGATATCCACGCGATGGCGGTACATCTTTTCCCGGGGCATCTTCTCTGCGCGGTCATAGGCCGCCTCCAGATATTCCGTTTCCCGTCCGGACATTCCCGTATAAAGCTGGCAAAGCTGTCCCCTGTCGGTCTTTACTTTATAAAAACCCATATGATAGTTGAGGAACTCCTCCCAATTCTTCACGAAGTGATTGAACTCCCAGCTCAAAAAAAGCCGGAAGACGTTCCTCAGCTCCACATCCCGCATCGTTCTGATCGGTTTACCGAATATATTCCGCTCTGCCGCCTCATTGATCCATTCGATCTCGAACTGGTAATTTAAAAGATACGCCGGCGTCGTGAGTTCGTCCAGCGTAAGGCGCAGTCCTCCATCAGGCAGCTGAACGGATGTTCTGGAAACCTTTTGGTCTGTATGGGGTCTCACCACGTCACGGCGTTCAGGCCCCTCGTACGCGGATCTCTCTAACAGCACGACCTCCCTGGCGATCGCTTCCATCGGCTTGCCTTCTTCTTTGAGCCTCTTGATCTCGGTGATAGTGTCTAAGACAGTTTCAGGAAAATAACCGAGCTTGGTGCCTTTCAGATTTTTCGGGTTCTTCACTACCGGCCTCGGGATAATCCCCAGTCTGATATAGTTGTTAAGGGTTGCCCGCGATATGTCCGATTTGTGCAGAAGCTCTTTACTGTCTATCCATTTGCGGCCGTTCGACTCCCCCATACTTCTTTTCCCCCGAATATGACATAGCTTTCGTACTAATTTACATATTTATACAGTAGAATGCTAATGTCAAGAAAATAATTAGACAGTATAAGTGAGGTGATGGGTTATAGGTGATGGACTCTGCGAAAACCGGATCTTCACCCGTACCGGTATTGTACCCCGAAGTCACCTTTCGGGTACGCCCAATCGATGGCGCCTTCAATGCAGGCTATCATGCAGGTGCCGCATTCCAGACAGCCCGCATACTCCACGACGATCGCATTTTCCTCTTCATTGAAAGTATAGAGGTGCCCGGGGCAAACCGTCAGGCAATATCGTTTTGTGCACCGCGTCCTGCAGATGTCGTGGTTTATGATAATATGACTTTCCTTATCCGTCTTGAAGGCGTCGATGGCAAGCTTTTCGTCGATCTTCATGTCCTAAGTCACCTCATATCTTCCTGATACGATACAGCTCAAGGAGCCGCTTCATACTCAGCATGCCCGATGACTTCAGTCCGTCCCAGAGTGTCTTTCCCAGGGGCCCTTTCGGGTTTTCGTCGAACCACATCATCTTTTCCAGAAGACCGGGGAAGGTTTCGGGGTAATAGGAAAAGAATGACTCGTTTTCGAGATAGCCGGGCATGTTCTTCGCAGCCTCCAGGTCTTTCATGACAAAGGTTTCCTGAAGCCGCCGGGCGTAGCCGGAAAGGGCCGATTCCGAAAAGTCACCCGATTCTCTTGCCTGGATTATGGTTTCGCCGGCGATCATTCCTGACGCTATGGCAAATTCCATGCCTCGCACCGTGACACCCATATTGAGGGCTAAACCGGCGGCATCGCCGGCAAGGAGAATGCCGTTGCCGCAGAGCTTTCCGACACCGTCGTACCCCGCCTCGGGTATGACGTGGGCCGAGTACTCGACAATCTTCGAACCCTCGAGGATCCTCCTCATCTCATAGCGTTCCTTGAACATCTCAAGGAGCATCGGGGCGTCGACCGCCGGGCTCTTTTGCATCAGGGCATTGACGCCCGCCACGACACCGATGGATATACTGTCCTTGTTCGTGTAGAGAAAACCGCCTCCGAACATGCCTTTCGTCACATCACCCACAAAGAGATGGGCTGCGCCTTCCCCGGATTCGACATTGAAGCGGTCGTTTATTTTCTCTTCGGACAGCTCGAGGACCTCTTTCATGCCTACGGCAAAACTTTTCGGCGACATGGCGGGCCGCAAGCCGGCCTTTTGCGCCATGAAAGACAGGACGCCGTCGCAGGCAACGACAACATGGGCGGGGATCTCCTCCGGCCCGGCTTTTATCCCGGCCACGGCGCCGCCTTCCCACAAAAGATCATCGACGCGGTATTTGGGGATGACAAAGACACCCCGGACCATGAGACGCTCAGAGAGCCACCTGTCAAGACGGGCCCTGAGCACCGTATAGCTGTGGTCTTCTTCCTTGAATCTTTCCGCGGTGTGGTCGAGGCTGACGGACCGTCCGCTCCCGAGAAGGCTCCAGCGCTCCCGGACGACCTTGCGTTCAAAGGGGGCGCCGTCAAGCATGTCCGATGCCATGTTCTTCACCGGCAACAGGTAGAGCCTGCCGCCTGTCACATTCTTGCTGCCGGGAAAATCGCCGCGCTCCACGACAACCACCTGCACACCATGACGGGCAAGCACATGCGCGCAGGATAAACCGGCCAGACCGGCACCGACGATCACTACATCGATTTTTTCCATGCCTTACGTATCTTCCCGCGTCTTTTTCAATTCGTCCTTCAAAGCCGGAAGGACTGCAAAAAGGTCATCCACGATGCCATAATCGGCGTACTGAAATATCGGGGCGTTCGGGTCTTTATTGATGGCAACGATGACCCTGGATGTGTCCATGCCCATAATGTGGTGAAGGGCGCCGGAGAGACCGCAGCCTATGTACAGCTTCGGCGAGACGGTCTTCCCGCTCTTGCCGATCTGGTCGTCATACTCCCGCCACTTGCTGTCCACCACCGTTCTCGATGCACCCGTTCGGCCGCCCATGAGGTCTGCTATCTCGTCGAGCATCGCGAAATGCTCGGCGGATTTCATTCCTCTTCCTCCGCAGATAATGAAATCCGCTTCTTGAAGGTCCACTTTTTTTGAACCGGTCTTTTCAAACGATATCGGTTTTATCCCCCGGTTGGTTTCCGCGGTAAAATGCTCCTCAACAATCCGGCCCTTTTCGCCCGCATTCCCAACGGTAAAGGAATTGGGTCTGAAGGTGACAATGACCATGGAGTCGGCCTTCGGGGCAAGCCACGATATCACCTTGCCGCCAAAGAGCGGCTTCTTGATCTTTATTCCTTTCCCTTCAAGATCCAGCCCCACCGCATCGGAAATCATCGCCGCCTGCAGACGAACGGCGATTCTGGGAAAAAGGTCCTTGCCGGTCACCGATGACGTACCGAAGAGAAACATGGGTTCGTATTTTTTCAGTACTCCTTCCAGGACCGACCCATAGGTGTCCCAGCCGTAGTCCGCCAGTGATTCATTATCGACAAGGAGCGTCGTGTCAGCGTACCCGCTTACCATCTCCGCCGCGTCCTTGACGCCGGACCCCACCACCACGGCGAAAAGGCCGGATGAGAATTGTGAGGCCACCCTCCTTCCCACCGACAATAATTCGAGCGATGCCTTTCTGGGCACCGAATCCTTGCATTCAACAAAAACAAAAACATCTCCGGTCATGTGCTTACCTCCTGTTTACAACGCCTTCGCCTCTTCCTTGAGCGCCCTGACGAGACCTGTCACTTTTTCCTCAGGCGATGCACCCTCGATAATGCTGACGGAAGGCCGTTTGTCAGGCAATTCATAGGAAAGGACCGCGATCTTCGATGTCTCCCTATCTATCGAGCCGAAGGGGATTTCGATTGTCGCAGGATCAAGAACGGCTATCTCGGTCTTCATCGCCTTCATCACTCCCGTGATGAGCGGCACCCGTGGTTCATTGAGACCTTTCTGGGTTGTAAGAAGCGCCGGCAGCAGAACCTCGGACACCTTTTTGCCGCCCTCTATTTCACTCTGGACCTCAGCCGTGCCGGTGCCGGAAACCTGGAGCCTCGTGACCTGATTGACGTGCGGTATTTTGAGAAACTCGGCGATCATGGGACCCACGTTGGCGCTTTCATCATCCATGGCCTGACGGCCGCAAAGAATCAAATCGAACCCTTCTTTGACGGCAAAACCTGCAAGGATACGCGAAACGATGAGGGGATCGTCGCTCTCATGGTTTCTGCTGTCGATAAGGAACGCCCTGTCGGCACCCATGGCTATCGTTGTCCTTAAAGCCTCGACAGCCCTCGGGGGCGCAAAGGTGCAAACCGCGATCTCGACATCTTTCAACGACTCTTTGATTCGTATGGCCTCTTCGACTGCAAATTCATCGAAGAAGTTGACGGTGTATTTATTTTCAATCTCAAGCTCTTTCTGATCGGAGCTTATGATAATCCGGGCTTCCGTATCAGCCACCTCTTTTATGAATACCAGAACCTTCACTTCGCATGCCTCCTTTGGACCTGAATTTATGTCGATAACCGGAAAAATATGAAACGGCCGGGAGCTAGGCGGGGCTTATATCATTTATACGATAATCAATAAGGAAAATCCCCTTGTTGTTGTCTGAATTCATCACCAGAACACTGGGAAAATTTTGCATAAATTATTTTAACGGTGCCCTTTTGTCAAGGAAAAACCGGCAATGGCCGGGACGCGGCAGACAGCCCGCAGCCGCGTTCCAACACCCAAAACGACCCATCGGGCCGCCTTACTGAAAGAAGACAGCGCAAAGGATTTTAGCTCATCGATCGCCCCAACCGATCGATGAGCCTCACCCTTCATCTTTATCCGGTCAACCGGTAACCCGGGCTTACAGATCCACGAAAGACCGCAGCAGCTTTGCCCGCATCGGGTGCCTGAGTTTCTTCAAGGCCTTCGCCTCGATCTGCCTGATCCTTTCACGCGTAACCTCAAAGACCTGTCCCACCTCTTCAAGAGTATGGTCCTGCCTCTCCCCGAGTCCGAAACGCATTCTCACGACCCTTTCCTCCCGGGGTGAAAGTGTTGAGAGAATGGAGTTGAGGTTTGTTACCAGATCGTCATATATCGCCGAATCCTGCGGGGTAAGTATATTCTTGTCCTCGATAAAATCGGCGAGATGGGTATCTTCATCGTCGTTGATGGGTGTTTCGAGAGAGATGGGCTCTTTCGTGATTCTCAGAACCCTCCTGACCTTCTCAGATGAAAACCCTATTCTGTCCGCTATCTCATCGGGATACGGCTCCCTGCCAAGCTCCTGGACGAGGCCGCGGGATACCCTTATGATCTTGTTGATGGTCTCGATCATGTGGACGGGAATCCGTATCGTCCGTGCCTGGTCGGCGATGGCGCGTGTAATGGACTGGCGTATCCACCAGGTGGCATAGGTGCTGAACTTGTAACCCCGTTTGTACTCGAAGCGATCCACCGCTTTCATGAGGCCGATATTGCCTTCCTGAATGAGGTCGAGCAAAGACAACCCTCTATTAATGTATCTCTTTGCGATGCTCACCACGAGCCTGAGATTGGCCTTGACCAATTCGTTCTTTGCCCCGGAGAAGTTTCTTTCAGCCGTCTCTATGCGCTTGAGGCACTGTTTCAGAAGCTTCGAAGAGATGCCGGTCTCGTCCTCGATCCTCATCTTTCTGTTCATAAGCGCCTGGAGGTGCCGTTTATTCCCTTTCTCCCTGGACCGCTTGAACCTCGCAATCTCCAGATCGATTTTTTCGACACGATCCACATAACGCTTCATGCGCATGATGATCTTTTCCGTGATCTTTTTGCTGAGATTGATCTCCGTTATGATCTTCTGCATCTCCTTGCTGTGGCCGTCTTTTTTGCTGTTCGAGTTTTCTTTGAGCCTGGAATGCTCCTCCTTGAGTCTCTCAAGGAGGGCTATCACTCTTTCTCTCTGATATTCGAGTTCAGTATCACCTTCGTCCTCGTCGTCGGCCTCAACGGTAACGTCTTTCACAGCGGCCTTCGATGTTTTGAGCGCCATAAGGGCATTGAGGAGTTCTTTGACGGTACCGGGAAAAGACAGGAGGACCTGCTTAATCTCTTCTTTTGCCTCTTCCATCAGACGCGCTATCTCTTTCTCACCTTCCCGCGTAAGCAGAGCCATGCTCCCCATCTCTTTGATGTAATGACGGATGGGATTGATCAGATCGTCGTCGTAAACCTCTTCGAGATCCCCTTCCAGAACCTCCTCGGCCTCGGCATTTTCCACGCCGCCTATGGCTTCCTGGTGTTCGATCTCGAATAGACCGATATCATCAAGGATGTTGCTGGGTTTTTCGCCTTGAGATATGAATGTGTACAGTTCCCTGTTTTCAAGATTCTCCTCATAAGGAAAAAATCTCCTTACTTTTTCAGGCATGGCCACCTCTCTATAAAAAATTATTTTTTATATGCGTCAATACCTGTCTCTTTTGTTCCAGGAGTTCTGTGATCGCCGCTGCGTCCCCCTTCCTTTCCGCCTCGGCAAGCTTCTCGGTCAGCTTCTTGGATTTATCTCTGAAAAACTGGCGTTCAATGTGCTTGAAATAGTCGAGAAGCACCTTTTCAGGTTCGTCGGGATCCAGATGGCCGTCGTCAAAGGCAGCATCAAGGACAAGCCCCTTCAGATCCTCTTTATCGAGAGTCTCGATAAAGTTCCGTACGTCAAGATTTCTTTCCTGTTCAAAACAAGAAACCATTCTTGTCATGACCTCTCTCACATCAGCATCCTTAATGTAATGCAGTACCTCCTTTCCTTCAAAGAATTGAAGAAGATCGGGGCGCGTGATGCAAACATTGATAACCTTCTTTTCGATAACGCTTTTCGTGCTGTCTGCCCTGACAGCCCCGTTATTCATCTCATACGTCCTGCCGCCGGAAAAATGCTCTTCCTCGACCCCGGTCAACTCAGACAGGCGCTTAATGTAGAGTCTCTTTTTGACCCTGTCGCGGATGGCATCGATATGAGGCATCACCTGTCTGATGAAAACCTGCTTTCCCCGAACCGTCGTCATCTTTTCTTTTTCGGCATAGTAGTCGAAATAGAAATCGAGAATGGGCTTCCGTTTCTTCGCGATCTCCACGATCGTATCAGCACCCTTTTCGCGAACAAAACTGTCGGGATCATGCCCTTCGGGCAGGACGACCATGTTGCCGTTCACCTCCATCTCCGCGAAAAGCCCAATCAGTCTCAGCGTACTCTTGATTCCCGCTTCGTCCCCGTCAAGCATGAGTGTGATGTTCTCGGTATAATTCCTCAGTTTCGCTATCTGCCCCTCCGTAACCGACGTCCCGAGAGTGGAGACGGCGTTCTTGAGGCCTGCCCCGTAAAGGGCAATCAAATCGAAATAACCTTCAACGATATAGACTTCATCCAGATCGGTAATGTGCTTTTTTGTCCTGTCGATGCCGAACAACGAACTTCGCTTCGAAAATACGGAAGACTCGGGAGAATTCACATACTTCGGCATGCCATCCTTCTCAAGGGTCCTTCCGCCGAAACCGATAACCCTCTTATTGACATCGATGATAGGGATAATGATCCTCCCCCAGAACATGTCATAGAACTCTGTGTCTTTCATCCTTACGATACCCGTACTCAAAAAGACATCGCCGGGTATGTCGGTCGACTTGAGAAGGGCCTTCAAGGCCCCCCGTGAACGTTCGCTGTAGCCAAGTTTGAACTCCTCCATTATCTCGGCGGAGATCCCTCTCTTCTCGAGATAGTCGCGGGCAAAGCTCGTGCGTCGAAGACTCTTCTGATAAAACTCGCACAGTTTCCCGAGGGCATCATAGTGGCCCGCCTTCCTTCTGTCACCCTTTCTTTCCACCTCGATCCCGTATTGACGGCCAAGATGTTCAAGAGCCTCGACGAAGGTAAGGTTTTCATATTTCATTATGAAGCTCACCGCATTCCCGCCTTCCCTGCAGCCGAAACAATAAAAGATCTGCTTTTCCACGCTTACAGTGAAAGAAGGCGTCTTTTCCTTGTGGAACGGACAAAGCCCCATGTAGTCCTTGCCGGCCTTTCTCAACTTAACGTGCTGAGAAATGACATCGATAATATTCACCCTCTGCAGAAGATCGTCAAGGGACGCTTTCATGCAAACTCCACAATGGTGACACCGGCGTTGCGTTCGTCGGGGTGATATTCACGAACATAGGGGGTATCACCAAGGCGGCCTCTGACGGCCTGCATAAGCCTGCCCGTACCGATGCCATGAACGATCCTGATCTGTGACACACCCTCAACCACGGCCCGGTCAAGAAACGTGTCGACGATCTTCAACGCCTCTTCTACCCGCATACCGACGAGGTTCAATTCCCGTTGTTCTATTTTTTCTACGCTGATTTCGGTCTTGTCTTTCGATACCCGCTTCGGGCCCTCAACCGCCTTGACGAGGAACATCCTTTTCAGTTTCGTTCTTACGTTTCCAATAGCGACTTCGAAGACACTTCCCTCTCTGTCGACATCGACGACGTAACCTTTACTCCCCAGTGTCTTCACCAGAACGTAATCGCCTATCCGGATGTCCTCCCTGACCTCCTTCGCGGGTCCCCCCAACCTCTCCTTCAGGGAACGTACTTTCTCCTTACTCTTTGTTATAGACCTTCTTTCCTTTTTTGCAACCTCTTTTTTGATATCATCGATCTCGACGTCGAGTTCGAGAAGTTTTTCCCGGCATTTGTCTTCCCATTTTCTGAGGTATTCCTCCCTCTTTTTCCTGATGATCTTCAGCCGTTCCCGTGCCTCTTCCTTCGTTTTTTCCAGGTGAAGGCGCTCTTCGCGGGCCCTTGCCTTTTCTTCCTCGAGGCTCGTTATCAGGTCATTGAGCATAAATTCCTGCTCGTTGAAATAGGAATAGCTCTTTTCGATGATCACTTGCGGCACGTCGATCTTTCTGGCCACATTGATCGCATTCGAGTAGCCGGCAGTTCCATAGATGAGGTGGTAAAGAGGTTTCATGTTCTGACTGTCAAATGAGGTCGCAACATTGAATGCAAAATCTTTCATATACCCGTAGGCCTTGATGAGATTGAGATGTGTCGTGACGACGACACGGCAGCCCTTTTCGACGAATGCGTCAATAACTCCCATGGCCAGCGCCGACGCCTCCTGAGGCTCCGTGTTGCCTCCGATCTCATCGATGAGAACCAGTTCGTCCCCGCGTGCGCTGAGATAGAGGTCCTTGATCGCGTACATGTGGGCGGTAAAACTGCTGAGTTCCATCGAGATGTCCTGTTCATCTCCGATGAGGGCAAATATGTTGGAGTAAAAGGGTACGACGGGCTTCTCGGCGGCCGGGATGAAAAGGCCGGTCTTCGCCATAAGCGACAAAAGGCCGATGGTCTTCAAGGCGGCGGTCTTTCCCCCCGCATTGGGACCGCTTATGATCATAACCTTTTCGTTCTCCCTCATGACGATGTCGATGGGGACCGCTTCGTTCTTCCTCGAGATTGTTATGAAGGGATTGACGGCCTTTTTGATCTCCAGGCCGCCCTTCGTCGTAATCTCGGGTTTTACGCATTTGAACTCGTGACAAAAAAGGGCCATGGCGTGGAAAAAATCGAGTTCGCCAAGATAGTGTTTGTTTTGTTCCAGGGCTCCCCTGAAGCCCCGGGCAAACTCCGTAAGCTCGTAGAGGATCTTCTTTTCTTCCTCTTTCTCTTCATTGACCAGGATGTTGATGTTGTTATTAAACTCCACACATTCAACGGGTTCCACGAAAGATGTTTTGAGTGAATGGGAATAGTCGTGCACGATCCCCTGGATTGCCTCGTTGAAGTTCGGCTTCAGGGGTATGACATACCTGTTGTTTCTCAGGGATATGTAATCGTCCTGAATGATGGGGCGCATCGCCTCACGGCCCATTATCCTTTCAAGCTGCTTCTTTATTTTCTCCCTGTTCATGAACAGGTCGGCTCTGATGCGGGACAGATCGTAGGAAGCGCTGTCTTCCAGGTACCCTTCAGCATTGATGGAACGCGCTATGCGTTTGTAAAGGACGGAGAGCCTGTCGATCCCGCTCGCCAGTTCATCGATATATTCGCTTTTCTTGAATACCCTGCCAAGAAAAGCGGCCACGTCTTCACCGGCCTTCAGGAAGGTTGTCAGCGAAAGAAATTCCGACGGCTCAAGGACAGAATCCCTGATGGAGATCCTCTGGAGCACCCCGGTGATGTCGGGGACATCAGAAAAAGGGATCCTGCCGTCCCACTTGATGACATCCATGACGGCCTCGATCCGGCCATGGCGCTTCTTTATCTCTTCGATGTCATCGAGGGGCTTGAGCTGACGCAGATCACCCTCTGAAAAGGGCGTGGAAGAGTATTGGAAAACGACGTCCCGAAGCTTGAGGTAATCAAGGTAGGATAAAGTCTTATCGATCATAGGGGCTTTCGACTACCGTCTTCAAGACGATAGTCTCTGAAGCACCATTGTACTCAGCACTTTACCGTCAATCCTCCCCGGAAATTTGTCCATGAGGACCTTTATGACCTTCCCCATTTCTTTCCGGCTGGTCGCACCGACAGCCGCCACCGCTTCCTCTATTTCCTTGAGAATCTCCTCTTCCGACAATTGGGCTGGTTGGAACTCTTTCAGGATTTCAAGTTCTTTCTCTTCTCTTTCAGCCAGTTCAAAACGCTGGCCTTTTTTGAAGCTCTCGATGGAGTCGTTATGCTGTTTGATCGATGTCCTGACGAGGCCGAAAAACTCCTCATCCGACAGAGGTCTGATCTTCTCGACTTCCTTGTTTTTTATCGCAGCAAGGAGCATCCTGAAGACGGACAACCTTATGGTGTCCCTCTTCTTTAAAGCCTCTTTCAAACCCTCTTCAATTTTGGATTTATAGTCCATTTATTTCTAATAAAGACCTTTATCCATGGTTCTCTTGAGTTTTTTTAGAGCTCTCTTCTTCGCAGCGAGTATTTTCTTCTTTCTTTTTACGCTGGGCTTTTCGTAATGTTCTCTTTTTTTGATTTCGGAGAGAATCCCGGTTTTCTCGCACTGCTTTTTAAATCTCTTGAGGGCACTCTCGAAGGATTCACCTTCTCTGATTATAACTGCTGGCATCCATTCTTCCCTCCCTCCATTTGTTGCGTTAGATTTAAGGCTTCTTATTAAAACCGAAAAAACAGCCAAAGTCAACAGATTTTACCGGTCAGACATTGATATTAGTCGATCGGGATGAGACCGTCATCACTTCAAGGGTGAGATCCCCACCGTCCTATCCCCTGGTATTGGTCGTGATATCTCTCCGGGCATACATGGCGTCCTTCTCATATTGCGTCACAACGGTCCTCAGGCTGTTTATCCTGTTCTTCCATCCTTTCAGATATTTTGCATATACCTGGGGCTTCGCGGTGGCAAGCTTCACATAACGCTGTTCGCGCATTCCCAGATAGCTATCGATGTTTCCCTGGGACCTCCGGAGGAACTTCTGGGCGGCTGCCGGACTGTTGACGTAGGTGTCAAAGTGAACTACGCACAGCGGAAACGGCAGGGAAGACGCTCCTGATTTGTCCCAGATCTTCCGGTAGATACCCTCCACCTGCTCCCTGGTGATGTTTTTGACACTGCCTTTGTAACCCAGGGCCCGCGCAGTCGATTGAAGTATACCGTAACGGGAGGTGCCTCTTTCGCCGTCTTCTTTGACGAGCCGGCTTCCTTCCTTTTCAAGGACAAATTCAAGACAGGTGCGGAATTTCGTCTCTTCATCATGAGCCTTCCCGAGAGGGTCGATGCCTGCGCCCGTCTGTGCGGAGCTGAACTCGGCAGCCCTCGAGTTTGCCAGCGTGCGGAGCAACACGTCCTCAAAACCGGCGCAGGGATTGATGATGAAATTATCCGCCTTTTTCCGGCCGTTTTGTAGATACTGAAGCATGGATGCCGTTTGAGTGATATCGAGATTGGTAGCCATAGTCCTCAGATGAAATGCAACAACTATGCCACATCTTATATTTTGATGGGTTAGCGAAAACCCCGCCTGCGGGGATACACTAAGGCCGGTTTTGACGTCGGAATTCTGACACTCCCGACCGATCACCCGAAGGGATTCGTGAGGATGATCGTGCTGTCCCTGTCGGGGCCCGTGGATATTATGGCGGCGGGAACGCCGACAAGCTCTTCGATACGCCTGATATATTTTTTTGCGTTTTCCGGCAGATCGTCATATTTCCGGACATCCTTCAGGGGGGTGTTCCAGCCGTCCATTTCCTCGTACTGGGGTTCGATGCGATAGAAATCCTCGAGGGCCATTGGCGGCTCGTCGTAAAGACGTTTGCCGATCTTGTACCGGGTGCAGATCTTGATCTTTTCGAAAGAATCGAGGACATCGAGCTTCATCAGGGACAAACCGTTCAGGCCGTTAAGTTTGGCGGACCTCTTTACAAGCACCGCGTCAAACCATCCGCACCTCCTCGGTCTACCCGTTGTCGCCCCGTATTCATCACCTATTTTTCTCATGAGCTCGCCCTCGGGACCCGTAAGCTCCGTCGCAAAGGGACCTTCTCCGACCCGTGTCGTATAGGCCTTGCAGATACCCAGGATATAATCGACGGCGCTGGGAGGCACCCCGGCACCTGCCGAGATGTTCCCGGCGATGGTGTTTGATGAGGTTACGTAGGGATAGGTTCCATGATCGACATCAAGAAAGGTGCCCTGGGCTCCTTCAAAGAGTATCCGTTTCTTCCTGGCCATTGCTTTGTGAAGGAACGAAGTCGAGTCGGCGACATGCTTTTTGAGGATCTTCCTGTACGGTTCGAATTTTTTCAGGATGTCCCTGATCATCAGGGGTTCGTCCTTGTAATAGCGGCGAATGAGAAAGTTCTTTATTTCGAGGTTGGCTTTCAGCTTTTCGCGAAAGATCTTCCTGCTGATAACGTCTATAACGCGTATGCCCATCCTGCTCGCCCTGTCTTCGTAAGCGGGGCCTATACCTCTGCCCGTGGTTCCTATCTTCTTTGTAGTCTTTGACTCCTTCAAGGCATCGAGCTTCTTGTGATAGGGCATAATCACGTGGGTGCAGCCGCTTATCATGAGGCGCTTTTCATCCTTGAGATAACCGAGTTCCTTCAATTCAGCCAATTCCTTTTCCAGGACTTCCGGATCCATGACCACGCCGTTGCCGATCACGCAATAGGTGTTTTCACGGAGGATTCCCGATGGTATGAGGTGCAGGATGACCTTTCTGTCACCGATTACGATAGTGTGGCCGGCATTGGCCCCGCCCTGAAAACGGACTATGATGTCAGCAAAGCTGCTGAGATAATCGATGATCTTTCCTTTACCTTCGTCTCCCCATTGAACACCAACAACTCCCACATTGGCCATGATTGTCTCCTGAACTTTTCGTTGTGCAAACATATTTTTCTAATATACTCTCTCCCTAAAATCAAGCCTAATCGGGAAATTTGCCCCTTCAATAAATTCGATGGAATAGTGGGATTACTTGCCTTTTTTTACCGGCCGGGAATCGAAAAGCCCGCCCATTGAGGCTTTGCCGGGCAGAGGCATATCGAGATGGGAAAAGGCCTTATCCGAGGCTTTCCTACCCTGGGAGGTGCGGATGATAAACCCGGATTTCAAGAGAAAAGGTTCCACCACTTCAATGAGGACGTCGGATTCGAGCTGCAACGTTGCCGCCAGGGCCTCGATGCCGACCGGACCGCCCTTGTAGTTCAGGATAATGGTTTTCAGGAGTTTCCGGTCGGTCTCACTCAACCCGTGATCGTCGATGCCTTCAAGGTTGAGTGCATCTATAGCCACGCCCCTGGTGATGATTCCGGCGGCCCTTACCTCGGCGAAATCCCGGACCCGTTTGAGGAGTCTGTTGGCAACCCGCGGAGTTCCCCGCGCGCGTTTTGCGGTTTCGTGTGCCCCGGCGTCATCAACGCTGATGCCCAGTATGGAGGCAGAGCGTTTTACGATCTTCACCAGGTCTTCATCCGTATAGAAATCGAGGTCCCTCACGATACCGAAACGCTCTCGTAAAGGCGACGACAGGAGTCCCGATCGGGTCGTCGCACCGATAAGGGTAAACTGTTCGAGACGATACCGGTGTGTTCGTGCGTGGATGCCTTTGTCGAAAATAAAATCGACGGCGAAATCCTCCATGGCTGGATAGAGAAACTCTTCGACGATCTTGGGGATGCGATGGATCTCATCTATGAAAAAGACATCTCCCCGCTCCAGGTGCGTCAAAAGCCCCATCAGATCGCCGCCTTTTTCCAGCGCCGGACCTGACGATGTAACGACTCGTGTACCCATTTCATTGGCGATGATATGCGCCAGGGTCGTCTTTCCAAGCCCCGGCGGCCCGTTAAAGAGAATGTGCTCCAGCGGTTCGCCCCTCTTCAGCGCGGCTTCGATGGCAATCTGGAGCGTCTCAACAATGGTATCCTGACCGACATATTCAGAGAGACGGCTCGGCCGGAGGGTGATGATAGTCTCGTCAGCCGCGCTTTCTTCCTTTTTGTAGAGCTCGGAAAGATCCGAGTTTTCTTCCTGTATCATTGCTTCTGTCCTCTGTACACTTCCTCAAAAAGCTCTTCCGAAGACGAGATGCCGGGATTTCTTTTCATCGCATCCTCTATCAACTTCCTTGCCTCGATCAGCTTATGGCCCAACTGGGCAACAAGCACCTGTTCGACTTCTTTTACGAAGTCTTCCACGACCGGAGCGGCAACCGTCGTTTCCGGCATCAGGGCATATTTTGCGACACGGCCCTTGAGGGTGGCCACTATCTTGTCGGCCTTTCTTTCCCCTATTCCCTTCAACCTGCGCAGAGACTTTACATCCTTCTCCTCAACATAACGCGCTATCTCCCGTATGGGCTTTGTGAGCGCCTTTATTGCGGCCATGGGACCGATGTCCTCAACGGTAATGAAAAGTTCGAAAAACTCCCTGTCCAGCTCATGTCTGAAGCCGACAAGGACGGGCTTGGGCTGTCTTTCGGTCTGATGAAAGGAAATGTAAAGGCTCAACTCCTCATCTTGTTTTTTCAGCCTTCGTATCTCGCTCATCACGAAGGCGGGCATCAGAACATCATAGCCGATACCGCCCACGAGCAGGGTGAGACGTTCATCGTAGATGCCTTTCAAGGTCCCTTCAAGATAGGCGATCATACCACCCTCCGGTAGTCCCTGCGATAATAGACAGCCAGTGCCACAGCCAGGGCATCAGACGCATGAAAAGAGGAAATGTCGCCTATTTTCAGCGTACTTGCCACGGCGTCCTTGACCTGCTTCTTGCCTGCATTGCCGAAACCGACGAGGGAATTTTTGATCTCCTTCGGGGCAATCTCCTGAACGGGAAGGCCCCTCCGGCTCGCCGTCACGTAGAGAACCCCAAGGACACTCCCAAGAAGTATTCCGGCTCTGGGGTAGCGAACAAGGGAAAAAACATCCTCGAGGGCAAAGAGGTCGGGCTGCACCTGATCGATAACAGTGTTCACATCTTCATGGATCTGCATCAGCCTGTTTGCCATCGTATCATGAGAAGAAGTCTTTATGGAACCGCATTTGACGAGGACAGGCACCCTGCCGCCGCATTGCAACGCCCCAAAACCGGTGCTGGCGAGGCCCGGATCAATGCCTAGAATGATCATTATCCACCATTGTATCGTCACTCTTTATGGATCAGGTAATTTCGATATCCATCATAACAGGATGGCTAATCTTTGTAAAGAAGATGGGTGATAGGTGATGGGTCACATCTGTCCAAAATAATATAAAGGTCAACCTCTTTCCGGACAGTCACAAACTAACGCATAGTTCCCTATATTCTTCCCCCGTCATTCCGCCACTGCCTTCCCCCGTCATTCCACCACT
>DIFE01000138.1:24597-34455 GCA_002418985.1 Deltaproteobacteria bacterium UBA5756 | reverse complement strand
GTGACTGTCCGGAAAGAAGTTGACCTTTATATTATTTTGGACAGATGTGATTTCTAATAATATGTCATTCCGCAGCGGAAAATTTTGTCACTGCATCCATATAGTCCTTCAAACCAAGCATCACGATGTCGTTATGACCCGCCCGGGGGATAAAGAGAGAGGATTTCCTTGCGGCACCCGAGAGATCGTACAGTGCCCTCCCCTCCGTGGAAGGGATGATCTCATCCCATTCTCCGTGGATGATAAGTGTCGGTATTTTGACGTCTTTTATCTTGAGGTCGTTGCCGAACCCGACGGGCTCGCCGGTATCTCTGAAAAGGTTTTCCACTCCCAATCGGGCAATCTGGTTGCGGGCGCTGGCAAAGCCGCTTTCAACTATGAGCCCCTTGAAATCGTCCTGATAATGATAGGCAAGCTCTATGGCCGGGGCGCTTCCCAACGAGCGGCCCATGACGAAAAGATGTCCCGTAAACCCGCTGTCTTTCATGCAAGACACAAAATCATGGAAGATGGGATGGGCATCTTTGATCATGGCCGTGCAGGTGGGACTTCCATCGCTTCCACCGTATCCGCGGTAATCGGCCACGAAAAGGTTCAACCCCCGCGCGGCATAGACGGGTGCCACATAGTCATAATCCAACGCTACCTCGCCATTGCCGTGAAAATACAGGATGTTGGGCCCGTCGCTTCGTGCCGGGTAGAAACGGCAGCAGATTGAAACACCTTTCGCCACTTCCACGAAACGATTTACGGCCTTTGGATTTTCGGAATCCGATGCGACCTCCCGTCTGGGAAAGAAAAGCCGGTAGAGGATCTCCGGCCGATCATACAGTTCAAGTCCCTTGTCGAAATCCACCATAATTTTTCCCTCCTCAGGGCTTTAAAGGACACTGAACGAACGGACGCATCCCCTCACCTAGATTAAGGGAAATTCCCCGCTCTTATCAAGACAGAAACCTGACTGTCCTTTCTTTTTTTACTCCCCCAAACAATATTTCTTGCACTCCTGTAATTTTTGTGCGATAATCGACCCCGGAGCATAGGAAGGAACAAGCTGTTCGTCACATACGCAGGAATTCCCAATTTTTGTTGTCTGTCCCATAGCGCAGTTCCTTTTCTTCCACATTCTATCAGGAGGTTTGAAGCATGGCAAAAGGAACTGTAAAATGGTTCAACGAATCAAAGGGTTTTGGTTTTATCACTGGTGATGACGGTACGGACGTGTTCGTGCACTATTCAGCCATTCAGGGCAGCGGATTCAAGTCCTTGTCCGAAGGCGAGCAGGTCAATTTCGAGGTCGTCAGCGGCCCGAAAGGCCCTGCGGCAGCAAACGTAGTGAAGGCCTAAGACACCTAAAAGCAGGCCCGGTGCAACCGGGCCTGCTTTTTCAACTTTATCCAATCCTATGGAACAGAATAAGATCAGGAATATTGCGATCATCGCGCACGTCGACCACGGGAAGACTACGCTCGTAGATCAGCTCTTCAGGCAAAGCGGGATGTTCCGCCACAACGAGATCGTAGAGGAGCGCCTCATGGACTCCATGGATCTCGAACGCGAGCGCGGCATCACCATCTCCTCGAAGAACGGCTCATTCGCGTATAAGGATCATTTCATCAACATCATCGATACCCCGGGACATGCCGACTTCGGAGGGCAGGTCGAGAGGGTCCTCAAGATGGCTGATGGTGTCCTGCTTCTTGTTGACGCCGCCGAGGGGCCGATGCCCCAGACAAGGTTCGTCCTCAAGAAGGCCCTTGGATTGAAATTGCCCGTCATCGTCGTAATAAACAAGATCGATAAACCTGCTGCCCGTTGCGATTGGGTGGTAGACCAGGTCTTCGATCTCTTTGTCAAGCTCGATGCACCCGACGATATCCTTGATTTCCCCATCATCTACACCTCGGCAAAAGCCGGTTATGCCACAATGGACCATGCTGAGGCAGGCGACTCGATGATACCGCTCTTTGACATGATCATCGATTCGGTACCGCCTCCGACGGGAAACCCCGAGGCCCCCCTGCAGATGCTCGTGAGTTCGCTTTCCTATTCACCGTTTCTCGGCAGGCTTGCCATCGGGAAGATCACCTCCGGCGTCCTTAACCTCAACAAAGATGTGATCGTGGCGACGGAGGGCGTGCCCTCCTCTCCGGCACGGATCACGAAGGTTTACCGCTTCAAGGGAAGCGCCATGGAAGAGACGCAGATAGCGGGCACCGGCGAGATCGTCGCCGTGGCAGGCATGGATGTCATAACGATCGGTGAGACTCTCACGGATCCGGAAAACCCGGCTCCCCTGCCCGGCATCGACATCGACCCGCCGACAATCTCAATGAGCTTTATCCCCAACGATTCGCCCTTTGCCGGAAAAGAGGGACGGTTTCTCACGTCGCGTCACATCAGAGAGAGACTCATGCGAGAGACACTCTCCGACGTGGCGCTTGTTGTCGAGGAGCTTTCCGACTCCATCGGTTACAAGGTCTCCGGACGCGGTGAACTCCATCTGTCCATACTCATAGAAAAGATGCGCAGGGAAGGCTACGAATTCCAGGTGACGCGTCCCAAGGTCATAGTTAAAGAGACCGACGAGGGGATTCTCGAACCATACGAGGAACTGACTATCGACGTTGACGAGCAGTATTCCGGGACCGTTATAGAAAACCTCGGCAAGCGCAAGGGCCAGATGGTCCACATGCACCAGGACAAGGGGATCGTCAGGTTAAGCTATCGTATCCCCACACGCGGTCTCATCGGTTTCCGTTCACAGTTTCTCACGGAAACAAAAGGCACCGGCACGATGAACTACATCTTTGACGGTTATGACAGGCACGCCGGAGAAATGAAGAACCGGAACAACGGGGTCCTGGTGGTCATGGAAGAATGCACCACCGTGGCATATGCCCTTTTCAACCTTCAGGAAAGAGGCGTGCTTTTTCTCGGTCCCGGCGAAAAGGTTTACGGCGGTCAGATAATCGGTGAACACGCGCGCGAGATAGACCTCGTGATAAACCCCGCGAAAGGCAAAAAACTGACGAACATGAGGGCTGCGGGTTCCGACGACGCCGTCATCCTCACACCCCCCAGGAACATGAGCCTTGAAGACTGTATCTCTTATATAAACGAAGATGAACTCGTCGAGATCACACCAAAGTCGATCAGGCTGCGCAAGACCATCCTCGACGGCCTCCAGCGCAAGAGATCGAAAATAGCCGGCCTCAAACCCGAATAGCCCTGCCCGCCCATGAACATCCAGATCTTCGGTACTCCCAAATGCCAGGACACCCGAAAGGCCCAACGCTACTTCAAGGAACGCGGTATACGATTTCAGTATATTGACGTCACGGTAAAAGGGCTCAGCAAAGGCGAACTGGCGAGCGTCAAGGTGTCAGTCGGCATCGATAATCTCATCAATAAGGAAGGGAAACAATACGCCCGGCGAAACCTCGCGTACCTTACCCATAATGTTGAAGAAGAGCTCCTCGATGACCCTCTTCTCCTGAAAACCCCCATAGTCCGCAACGGGAACAAAGCCACCGTCGGCTACCAGCCGGAAGTCTGGAAAGAGTGGAAATAGCTATATTTCTTTTACTTTTTCCAGGATAGCCCCCATTGTCGGCCCTGCGGGCCCGCGCAATACGATGGTGGCCATGCTGTCGCAGGGCGTTGCGTCGCGGTTTATGATTATGAGCTTCGCCCCTGCCCGCTTTGCCTCCACGGGCATCTGCGCCGCCGGATAGACCACAAGCGAAGAGCCGATCACGATAAAAACGTCGCATCCGGCCGAACGGCGGAAGGCCTCGGCCGTCTCGCGCTCCGGCATGGACTGCCCGAAAGAGATCGTGGCGGGTTTAAGCAGGCCTCCGCATGAGTCACACCGGGGGACCTTCTCTCCCGCGGCGACCTTTTCCTGGATGGGACCCCTGTCGTATCTCTTCTGACACGACAGGCAGGCCACATGCATGGCCGTTCCGTGAAGTTCGAGCACCTTTTCCCCTGAATTGCCGGCCTTGAAATGGAGACCGTCGATGTTCTGCGTGATAAGGCAATCCAGCTTCCCCAGGCGCTCAAGTTCGGCAACGGCCATATGTCCGGAATTCGGTTGCGCGTCCTTCATCGCCTCGTACATCTCCGTCGCCATCTGCCAGTATTTCTCTCTTGATGATTCCCGTGAAAGGAAATTCTGAAAATCAAAATCGGCCGGATCGTACCTGTCCCAAACACCCCCGGGGCTGCGGAAATCGGGGATCCCCGATTCCGTGCTCAGACCGGCGCCCACGAACACGACAACCTTTTTCGCCCCGGCTATCAGCCGGGCAACCTCATCTATCTTATGTTCCATTCTTCACCTCACACCCTTCCCGCGCAGTCAGTTGCATCAAGATTATTACGACCGTGTCCCGGAGTCAATATCCTCTTCTCTATCGCAATTCTCCCTGTGTCTGCCTTTGCGGCGTAATTTCCAACTTCTGTAAAGCAGTCCCACCCCGAGCCATGCGAAGACAATCAGCAGCGGATACGCGAGTACACGGGGAAACAAGGCGAAGCCGGCCGCCAGCACCAGCAGCAGAACCCCGGCAATCATCGTCAGGCGCGCTTCGACCGGTTCCAGCACCCGCCGGTCCGTAAAAGCCGCTCCGACAGCACTGCCGATACGGACTGCTCCGGCTACCGCCCGTCCCACCTTCCCGGCGCCGCTCGATGTGGCGGAAAGATGAGACGGCTCGCCGGGCGCACGCAGTTTCTGTTTCTCATCGAGGACGATTTCGGTGGCATTCGTCAGATCCTGCAGATACATCGCCTCCATCTGCTCCGCGAATGCCTCATCCTCGACGACCACATCCAGTTCACAGTTGCCGAACCAACTGGCGATGTTAAGGTTGGAGGACCCGACCCGCGCCCAACTTCCATCGGCGACCGCCGTTTTGGCATGGAGCATCGTGCCCTTCCACTCGAAGACGCGCACGCCCGCCTCGAGGAGGGGCCGGTAGCCTGCGCGTGATAACGGCCTCAAGAGAGGAATGTCCGTGGCATTGGGAACGAGCAGGCGCACGTCGACTCCGTCCCTGGCCGCGGCCTTCAAAGCCTGCACGTAAGTGGACAGGCCGGCGTAGTAGGCATCCGTCAGCCAGAGCCTTTTTCTTGCAAGGATAGCGACGAGCTGGTCCAACCGCAGCATGCCCGCTGTGACGGGCACGCTCGCGACGATACGCAATCTCATGTCACCTGCTCTCTGAAGCTCGTCCGCGTTAATCGATTCCTCTTCGGCAATGGGCTCGCCGATCATCGCCCAAACCTCAGCGAACGCCCGTTCGATATCCGCCACTGCAAACCCGTGCACCTCGACCCCGGTGTCACGCCACGGCTCGATGTTCTTTTCGGGGATGCCTTCCCACATCCGGCCCACGCACAAACCCGTGATGAAGCCGACCTGTCCGTCAACTGCAATCATCTTGCGGTGGTCACGGGAGAGCCAACCGAGTGGACTGCCAAGGCGCGGGGGATTGTAACATCGCACTTCGACTCCACCCGCCCGCAACCGATTCCAGAAACGCCGTGAGGTCTTGCCGAGGCCGCCCATCCAGTCGTGGATGAGCCGCACCCGTACGCCTTCCTGTGCTTTTGCAATCAGCGCATCGGCAAACCTGTACCCCGTGTCGTCTTCACGAATGATGTAGTTCTCGAAATGAATGTGATGTTTCGATCTGCCGATGGCATCAAGCCATGCCGGGTAATTCTCGCGCGCGTCCTTGAGGAGTCGAACATGGTTGCCTTCGATGACCGGCACGCCCGCGGCACGCGAGAACGCCATGTCGGCGGGATTCAATACCCGGGTCACCATATCATGCTCGCAGTTGCCTGTTGCGACACTCATTGTTGTTGATTCCTGGCTTTCATTAATCCGGGCGAAGGAGGCTCGTGTTGATTCAATGAACGGATGATCATCGTTGTTCCCGCCGAGGAGCCATCTCGGGTATTATACCCCAGCTTCCTGCAGAGACCGAGCATTTTTTATTGCATGGCCGGCGCGAGAAATATATGAAGGGGCGGATTTGTTTCCGCCCCTTCTTCTTTTTATGGCCGGATTATGATTAGGCTACCGGGGATTGAGTACCGTGTAGTAGTTCTTGTTGTAATGGATAACAGGCGGTGTCCTGCCGGCGGCACTGAACCTCGCCTCAATCTGCGCCTTCTTTTCATTGGGCTCGGTCAGATCGAGCGTAGCGCAGACACCACTGACGATTGAAAGAAATTGATTGAATGGAAATCCTATGGCCATTTCGTCGTCCCGCCACTTCGCCTTGAATCTCGTGCCGGCACACAGCAAAGAGACGTTGATGTCGTTGGTTTCAAAGGGGACACAGGTGCACTCCGAGCATATGGCCTGGTTTCCCGACATCCTGTAAGCGGTATTGAACCCGAAGGCATACGTATATCCCTGAATTATCCGCATACCGTTATAGGGATCCGTCACGATCATTACCACGTGAGGTTCCTCACTGTACTGTTCAAGAGGCTTGACCATGACACCATATGCCTTGTGTTCGCAGAAGACCGCGTTTCTCCGCACATCTTTGGACGTCGGCAGGTCCTTATAGAGCCCCAGGCTATCATAAAATCTCCCCGACAATGTCATCTCATCAAGCTCAACGACGCCGAGCGCCCGCGCGGCCCCATTGCAGCCGAAATTTTTTGCCGCAGCCTTCAGGCTCTTGCCCGCCATCGCCGTCCTGACCATGACGCAATAGGGCATTTTCCCGATCACGGCCTTTGCCTCCGCCTCTTTGTATTCGTTGGCATCAAAGATGAACCTGACTCCGACGATGGCCCGGTCGAGTTTCATCGCCAAATTCATCTCTTTCACAGCTTCGCTGATTGCAGCTTTATCCATGACACACCTCTTTTGCCATACGGGTCAATCGATAAGGGTATATCTCCCTTTGTAGAGTTCGTTAAACCTCGCCCTGTTCTTTTCCGATCTCAGGATCTTCACTGCCTCTTTTGCCCATGCCGATTCCAGGTCTTCGCTTCTTACGATCAACCCGAGGGCATAATCCTTGTTGTGCGGATCTTCAAAGAGAAAGACCTTCGGGTCTGCTTTGGCTGTCTCCGCCATGAAGTAGGCGGTAGCGATCACAGCGTCCACATCCTGTATGCTTCGGGCAGTCTGCATGATCTCAGCCTCCACGAAGCTGAGGTTTTTGGGATTGTCCTTTATGTCAAGCAGGGTGTAAAATGAACCCGTCTTCTCTTTCAAGGCTACCAATCCGGCTTCTTTCAGGATTATCAGACCCCTGCTCAGATTGGTGGGATCGTTGGGAATCGTGAATTTGGCGTTCTGAGGGATTTGGTCAAGCTTCTTGTATTTTGCCGAGTAGATTGCGTAGAAGGAATGGAAGTAATAGGGCTTCACCATCTCCAGATTTGCGTTATTCTCTTTGTTGAAGGTAAGCATCCATGGCCGATGATTCTGAATGATGCCATCGATGCTGCCATCCTCCAACGCCACCGCCGGGAGTTGATTCGCATCGAACATGACTATCTCGACATTATAACCCTGCGGCGCAAGTCCCTCTTTGATCCACTGGAGCATCGGCTCCATAGTGGGCGTACACCCAAGTTTCAGGTTTTTCTTTTCCCCTGTCGGCGACTTTGAGCATCCGACCATGGTCAGAACGAAAGCAACTACAAGAAAGATAACGACTATTCTGGTTAATCCCTTACACATGTAAACCTCCATTTGAATGAGTTATCCACGTCACACTATCTTTTTGTAAAGCCAATCCCCTGCCCACTGTATTATCAGAACCATGACAAACAGAAGAAAGACTGACGTATACAACACGGTGTTGTTGAAACTCTGATAACCGTAATTGAGAGCAACCGCACCTATGCCCCCCGCTCCCACGGCGCCTGCCATTGTCGTTGCCGAAAGGAACGTTATGGTGGAAAGCGTGGTCCCCGCTATGATCATCGGGACCGACTCCTTTACCATTACCCTCATTATGATCTGGAAATCCGACGCTCCGAATGAGCGCGCCGCCTCGATGAGCTGCCTGTCAACTCCCTTCAGACTGTTCTCTATTATCCTCGCCATGAAGGGAGTCGCAGCGAGGGTTAGGGGGAAAATGGCGGCCTTTTCCCCTATTGACGTGCCCACTATGATCCGTGTTATGGGCGATATAGCCACGATGAGAATTATTACCGGAAACGACCTGATGCTGTTGACCACGAAATCGAGGATCTTGTATTTCGAGTTGTTCGGCCGCAACCCTTGAGGTCCGTAGAGGACAAGAAAGTACGCCAGCACGAAGCCGAAAACAGACGCCAGCAGCATCGAAACGGAAAGCATCCTCAGGGTAGCCCAGATGGAGGGGGCGATTATCCCCTCAAAGTATCTCCACCAGTTCGCAAGATATCAGTTGGTAAACATGAAGTCCCCTTTCTTTTTCTGAGGCTGTGCTTCACATTCTCTCGGCAATCACCGCGCGCATTTGCGCTCTGTATTTTTGACTGCAGGATGCCTCGCTCGAAGAGGTGTCGTCATAGATGTGTTTCCAATCGATCATTCGCGCGGCAAGGTAATGCGCAACCTCCTTATCGGCTTCTTTGGGAAAACTGATGGTGAGCCCCGCCCCTTCCCGGCCACCCGGGTGAATAGTCACGTCGATCTCGAGGTCCGCCGCCATGCCGGAAATGAATGAATCCGGTACCGTATCCGACAACAGCAGTACAGTGGACCTCTCTGCCGCCCTTCCGGAATCTTTAAATTCTTCTCCCATAAGATTCTTCAAAGCCCGGGGCTGCCGGCGGAAGACATCGTCCACCAGACCGGATGCGGCCACCTTGCCCCGTTCAAGGATGGCGAGCTGCCTGCATAAGCCGCGAATGACCGACATCTGGTGCGTGACAAACACGATGGTAATGCCCATCCGGCTGTTTATCTCTTTTAAAAGTCCCATGACAGCCTGGGATGTTTTGGGATCCAGTGCCGACGTTGCCTCATCACAGAGCAGAATGTGGGGGTCCATTGTCAGAGCCCGCGCGATTGCGACCCTCTGTTTTTGCCCGCCGGAAAGCTCCCTGGGCTTTTGCCGTATCTTTTCAGATATCCCGACGATTTCCAGCAGCTCCCTGACTTTGCTATCGATAACACCGGAACTATATTTCCAGCATCTCAACGGCAGTGCCACATTGTCGTAAACACTCAGCCTCTCAAGAAGCGAGAATTGCTGGAAGATCATGCCGATATTCTTCCGGAATGCCATCATGCCCGTGCGTGAGAGGGTTTTGACATCGGTCCCGTCCACAATCAACGAACCGTTGTCATACTCTTCCAGCCCGTTTATGCACCTCAGAATCGTGGACTTCCCCGCCCCGCTCCTGCCTGCCAGGCCGTAGATGCTTCCCTTTTCGATGCTAAGGTCCAGTCCGCGAAGGACGTGGGTCGTGCCGAAGGATTTGACGATATTGCGCGCAGTTATCATGACAGGGAAACCTCTACTGCACAGCCCGGGGGCATCCCTGCTTTGATATCTGTATCTGCTGAAGAGCTTGTTTGTGTACCAGGTGACATGCAACCTCCCGAAACAAAAAAATCCGGCCGCCGATCTCGGCGCCGGACCCCCGGGGAGGAAGCCTGGATGATCAGGGCGGAGAAACAGCGGTAACGGTAAAACCGGGGAACCACCCGGGCCCCCGATGTGCTGCTCAGCCCAATGGAATGAAGATATTCGTTATTGTAAGAACCACTGGTACACTTCCATTATATTGATTTGAGAAATATACTATACGAATAGTACGTGCGATGTCAACAGCCGTGAGTGATCATTGCATTATCACGGCTGTCCAAAATAATCC
>DIFE01000138.1:19295-24517 GCA_002418985.1 Deltaproteobacteria bacterium UBA5756 | reverse complement strand
CGGAAGCCAGGAAGACCTCTCATACAACAGGAGGCATACGTATATAGAGCACCATAACAGTGCTTAAAGAGGATGGTTGGGATGCCCCTTCGTATGGTGGTTCCTTATACGTAATCTCTCCTGGGTTCCGGCCTGCGCCGGAATGACGGAGGAAGGCAGTGGTGGAATGACGGAGGAAGAATATAGGGAACTATGCGATTGCCCGTGATTGTCCGCAAAGAGGTTGACCTTTTCATTATTGTGGACAAGTGTGGTTACATTATCTCTTGCAAATAACTCCGATCGCAGATAATCTATCGTTTGCTTTGACGGTCGATCCCGGTTGCCGATGACAGGACCGGCTACCTTGGAGGAAACAGGATGATAGTAAAATCCGATGAAGTGCAGGGAAGAAGTTTTCTGGGTGTCGATTTTGTTCTGCTGTCACATGGTCCGGAATCGATGGTCACAAAAATGCTGTACAAGAAAGAGGACAATCCTCCCTTGCACAAGCATCCCAATGAGCAGAGCGGATATGTGGTCTCCGGGAAATACCGGATTGTCATTGACAATGTCGCTCAGGAAATAGGCCCCGGTGATTCATATTCTATCCCCCGGGACGTCGAGCATCGAATTGAGATTATCGAGCCCGGTGAGGTAGTGGACGTCTTCAGTCCCCCGAGAAAAGACTACCTGTAGCTGATAACCGTGGGTTCGGACGCTCTCTATCGGGCCTCCCTGAACTCACTGGTCAGGGTAATGATGCAGATGGGAGCGAGGGACGCTTCCGACGTGCATCCGACACCCATGACGATGAATTTTGGATCCATGAAAAGCAACCCGGATTTATCTTCTGTCGCCGAACCGCCTTTCATGAGTTCTTCCACCACATAGCGTTCACCCCAACCATGACTCGCTATTTCGGCGACACTGCCGTTGAAAGTACCGAATTTTCTCACGCGGGCGAAAAGCTGCTCCTGATCCTGCGTGCTTGAATTTTGCTTGTTCGATCCGAGCTCCACCGCTCGCTCTTTAGCGGCAAAGGAGAGTCCCATCGAAACTTTGAGCGGCTGAAGCGGGCCTCTGGCCCTGTTGATCTCTTTGACTATTCCGACTTCACCCTGTGAAAGAAAAGTGAGGTCCCTTACTCCTTCGTTGAGGGGCAGCAAAGCGGTTTCATCTCCCACGGAACGCGTTCCGGCACACCCGCCGACGATCAAACTCCCGAGAAAAATAATGATGACGAAACAATGTCTGAAATTCATATTCACACCTTTCCTTTTCATACCGGGTCCTCGTCCCGTTGATACGAGGAATGATATCCATGAACTCGACCCTTGTCAACATAGCCGGCCCGATTAAGACCGGTGCACCCTTCAGGGTGTCTCGTCGGCAGGTTGACTTTGCCGTCTTCTTAATGTATTTTTCGACAGGATGAAGTACCATAGAAACCGAAAAACAACCCCTTCCCGGAGGTCATACGAGTCCTGATCTACCTGTGAAGGTTCACGAGCGATATATCGAAACGGAACACGGACGTCTATGGGCCGCTGTCTATGGCGAAGGGATGAAGGGGGTTCCGCTTCTCGTATTGCACGGGGGGCCGGGATTTTTGAGCATGCCCCGGGAGATTTGCGATCTCGCCGATGAGCGTCCCGTCATCTTTTACGACCAACTCGGATGCGGACGATCGGATCGCCCTTCCGATACTTCTCTTTACAGCGTCAGCAATTACGTGCGTGAACTTGCACGTGTCCGCAAACTGCTGGGAATCGAACATCTGCACCTTCTGGGGTTTTCATGGGGAGCAATGCTTGCAGCGGAATACATCCTTCGCAACCGTCCTCAAGGCGTCTCAAGCCTCATCCTATGCGGCCCGTTGTTGAGTACCCCTTTGTGGGAAAGGGACCAGAAAAACCATATATCTCATATGCCCGCCGAGGCCATACGTGTCATCGCCGAAGCCGAGGCGAACAAATATTACGCGGAGGATTACCAGCGCGTAATGATGGACTATTACAGGAGCCACGTTTGTCGTCTCAACCCCTGGCCCGCCGATCTGACGGAGGCCGTGGAAAAGCTGAACATGGATGTCTATCTTACCATGTGGGGACCGAGCGAGTTCACTGTCACCGGAGAGCTTAAGGACGCCGATCTGCTGCCGCGCCTCAAAGAAATACGACAGCCGACACTACTCACATGCGGCGAACATGATGAGGCCGCTCCCGAAACCGTCGGTGTTTTTTGCGATCAGTTGCCGCGCGGTGAAATGACGGTCCTGCCCGATGCGTCCCATTGCCACCACCTGGAACAGCCCGTCCTTTTCCGTTCCGTGGTCCGGGAATTCATGTCACGGGTGGAAACGAAGTGAGATGGGAACACTGATTATTATACGGGGGAGGATTGAAATCCATCATGAACACACAGACACCGTCCACAGAATACCGCGAGTTTGAGACCGACATCGTTATTGCCGGGGGAGGCCTCTCCGGCCTGTCAGCGGCGCTCACCGCCGCCGAAAGCGGGGTAAAGGCAATCCTCCTTGAAAAAATGTCTTTCCTCGGAGGCGCCGGTCTTTTCCCCGAAGGTTCCCTGGGAATCGGTACGCGATACCAGAAAGAAAAGGGAATCACGACAACGACGGATCAGGTCTTTGCCAGGGTAATGGAATTCCACCATTGGCGCTGTAATGCATCGGTTATCCGCACCCTTCTCAATGAATCCGGTCAAACGATCGATTGGCTGACAGACCACGGCGTCAGGATCGAGGGAATCAGAACGATGTTCCCACCCGAAAAAAGTCTTCAGGTCTGGCACATTTTTGAGGGCCGGGGAGCACGGCTTGTCAAGATACTTTCCGGCCATATCAAGGACATGGGCGTCCCCGTCCTCACGGGGACGCCGGTCACAGAACTGCTCATCGACGACAGGGGCATGGTGACCGGAATAGGCGCCGTCGATGCTGAAGGTCAGGCGGTGAAGATCAGTGCGAGAGCCGTCATCATAGCAACCGGCGGCTTTGCCAGCAACAAGGAAATGCTGAAGAAATACGTACCTGATGTCAGCATGCCGGGCATGGCGAAACTTATGTACCGCGGACCGGCCGTAGACGGCAGGACAGGCGACGGGATCAACCTGGCCTTGAGTGCTCATGCCGCCCTTGCCGGTATGGGGACCCTGGCGGGAAACAGTCCCTATCTCGACGATGAACCTGCCATCAGGCAATTCAGCGGACCGGACTATATGAAGCAGATGCGTTGTGCCTTGAGTCAGCCCTTTCTCTGGGTCAACAAGCAGGGTGACCGCTTCTACAACGAATCCTTTGGTTCGGTTTTCAGTGACGTCTATAACGCGATGACGTCCAATGGCGGTTTGATGTGGTCCATTTTTGACGATGCCATGCGAAAATCCATGGTCGAGGAAGGTCCTCTTACGCCATTCAACGCCATCGTTGTTCCCGGACAAAAAATGACCGCCCTTGATAAAGGTATCAGCAAAGGGATCGAATCGGGCTTCGCCTTCAAAGCAGATACGATTGAGGAACTGGCGGACAAGATACAGGTAAAGCCGGAAAAACTGCGGGAAACGATCGAGAAGATCAACACTTGCGCCGACAAGGGATACGATCCCGAATTCAGCCGAAAACCGGAACATCTTGTCAGATTCAATACCGGCACCGGCCCGTACTACGCCCTGAAAGGGCTTCGTGCCTTCTTCCTCACGCTGGGAGGGGTTCAGGTAAATCCGCAAATGCAGGCCCTTGGTGATACGGGCGAAGTGATTCCTGGTCTCTATGTGACCGGTCAGGATATGGGCGGTCTTTACGACAGTACATACGACCTTCTCGCCGAAGGCTCGGCAAGCAGCTTTGCGCTCAGTTCCGGCCGCATCGCCGTGCGAAGCATTATCGAGTCGTTCCCGGCCCCAACCATAGATGGAGATTAGCACCAGCTATCGCACCGGCCCCTTGCGGGCACTTTTTCTATCGGAGCGCTACCGTTTCGCTCCTGCCTGAGTGAGAAGCTTCGCTATCTCTTCCCGTCCCGCGCTCAATGCGTCCATAAGGGCGCTGTAGCCACCGTCGCCCCTGGCATTGACATCCGCCCCGGCGGCAATCAAGGTCCGTACCACTTCCGTATGGCCCATCATCGACGCCAGTATGAGAGGCGTCAAGCCGTTCTTCTCCCGGGCGTTCACGTCCGCACCCGCATCGATGAGGATCTGCGCCACGTCCCTGTGCCCCTTGCCCGAAGCATCCATAAGGGCGGTATATCCGCTGGCGCCCCTGGCATTGACATCCGCCCCGGCGGCTATGAGAATCCGCACTACCTCGGTATGCCCGCCGGTGGACGCCCACATGAGTGCGGTGGTCCCGTTCTTGTCCCTGCCGGACACGTCCGCACCCACCGCCATCAGGGCCTGCACCACGTCGGCGTAACCCCCGGAGGATGCCACCATCAGAACCGTCACGCCCAGCTCGTCACTGGCATTGACATCCGCCCCGGCGGCGATGAAGTCCCGCACCATCTCCAGGCGGCCTGCCTGCGCCGCCACCATAACCGGGGTCCAGCCGCTCTTTTCCCTGGCGTTGATATCGGCCCCGGCGGCGATCAGCGACCTGACCAGAACAAGATCACCTTTCTCCGCCGCATCAATCAGTTCCAGCCCCTTTTCAATCTTCTTTACCATTATGACCTTCTCCCTGACATTCACTGGTTTCGCGCTCCATGCCTCCGGCACACGACATCCGCTGTTGTGTTTTTAACATCCTGTTCCAGAGGTTTCAACAGTAATGAGAATCAAAATCAACGGCCAGTTCCCCAAACCGGTCCTCCCTGTCACCAGCGGAACTTTCGGGACGTGAAATAGAGGAAACAGCAAAAGACTGGTCTTACGTTTATCCCGTAACAAACGAGGTAACAAACGGGACCCGTTCCACCCTTTGGGTTCGCTGGAGGCAAGTTGCGAAATAGAAGGAACGGCAAAAGACTGTCTCACGCCCGTTCGTCGCCTTGAGGCTCCTCTCTGGAGGCATAGAAGAGAGCAAAAGGAGAAAGACAAAAGACTCTCCCGGGAATCCATGAGACTTCAAGAATTCCCGGGAACTTCCGATCCCGCTTTTGCAAGCGGGATAGCAAAGAACCTGATGTATCACAGAAACCCGCCTAACAACGATAACGAACGCCTTACGAACATCTACAGGGTAAAATCCCGCCGCAGGCGTGCAAAGTGCGGCCTGATCC
>DIFE01000138.1:8436-19280 GCA_002418985.1 Deltaproteobacteria bacterium UBA5756 | reverse complement strand
GCTTCCTCCTACTCTCTCTTCTATGGCTCCAGTGGAACCCCGAAGGGGTGGAACGGGCGTGAGATCAATCTTCTAATCTTTTAACGTTTCCTCCGTGTATTCCGCAGCCTCCGTTGGGGTGAAGCGGGTTCCGTTTGTTATGCGTTTGTTACGGGACAAACGTGAGACAGTCTTTTGGAAAGGGGGATATTTGGGCAACAGGTCGTCATTGTCTGGAGCCGGACCTGTGGCCAATAGGATCAGCGTTTTCATATTGATTGTTCGACTTTATTCTGTTATTCATACCCATGCCGAAAAGTCGATCTCTGCGGTCCGCCAGGGCCATGGCGTGGATATTCCTCGCTTGTTTCTGCCTGGCGCTGCTTTCACCCGCCGCGGCTTCGTCCCAGCTGGCGTCATTTTACCCCAATGACCCTTTCTTCCTGTATGACGCAACAGCAAGGCCGGGTTTCCCCGGGCAGTGGCATCTTGTCAACACAGCACCCTTAACGGGCATTAACTTTACAGACCCCGGTGATGGAACTAAAGCACTGATGAAGAATGCCGGTATGGACGCCGGGCTTCTGGCAGCGTGGAAGTTGGGATACACCGGCAAGGGAATCGTCATCGGGATTGTGTGGATAGCGGCGTGGAGGGGACACACGAAGATATAGCGCCCAACTACCTTGCGGGTCTAAGCCGCAACTTCAGTTCCGACACCACTATCGCCAATCAGGCCCAGGGGCCGATCGATAATGATGACAACCATGGCCAGTCCGTGGCAGGTGTCGCGGCCGCACGGGGAGGCAACGGCATCGGAGGTACGGGCACCGCGCCCTATGCATCGATCGTGGGTCTGACGCCATATGCGTCGGGAGAGACCGGTGACGACGCCAAGAGAGCACTCTACGTGCAGGCCTATTACTGGAAGAGCGGCGTCGACCCTTCGACGGGAAAGATCACGGCCAAACCCCAGATCAACATAATGAACCACAGCTACGGTCAGCTTACGCCCTGGCACGTGACCGACGATCTCCATGGCGCGGATGTTACGGCTGCATTGAACCGGACTGCGGCCACCGGTATCATCCACGTCTGGTCGGCGGGAAACGAACGCGGCAAGGCCAATGAGGATACCAATAAAGACAGCGTCCTCGCAAACAGGAACGTGATCCCCGTGGCTGCCCTCGGCAGCAACGGGACATTCTCCGATTACAGCAACTATGGCTCAAATGTCTTCGTCACGGCACCGTCAAGCAGGAGCGACTCGACGTCCGGCAACTACGGGTTTGGTATCACGACTACCGACCGGATCGGGGACGATTTAGGCTACAACCGTTACTCTGACGACAATATACATGGCGACTCCTCCGATGCCTTTCCCAACACGGCCTACACAAGCACCTTCGGAGGCACGTCTTCCTCCGCGCCCCTTGTTTCGGGTGTTTTAGCCCTGGGTATGGAGGCCAATAAACTGATGGACGTCCGCATGGCCAAGCACGTCCTTGTCCGCACAAGCACCAGGGTAGACCCCGACGACGCGACCGTTATGGGCAAATGGGTGAAAAACGGGGCCGGCAACTGGTTCAACCCCAACTATGGCTTCGGCCTCATCAATGCAGGCAAGTTTGTCCAAACCGTAAAGAGCGTACTCTATGTGACCGCTCAGATTTCCTACACGACCGGTACACAACTCGTGGGCGAGCAGATAAAGTACTTCGACAATGGCACCAATGCGGGCACCAGCAAGGAATTCACCCTGACAACGGCCCAGATGACCCCCGCGCTCAGGCAGTCCCTGGAGGGCGTTGAGGTAAACCTCGACTTCACCCATGCAAATCGGGGCAACCTGACGGCTTACATCACCTCCCCTTATACGACAAAAAGCCGGCTATTCAACTCCACCAAAGACCTTGAGGCCGGCAAGAAGGATACGGCAAGTGTCACCAATTTTAGCTGGACCTTTCTCACCAACGCCTTCTGGGGGGAAGATCCGTTGGGTGGGAAAGCGAACGTAAGCGGTCAATGGACCGTTACCATGGGTGACGTCGTAGACAACAACGTCGGCACCTGGAACAGCTACAAGGTTACCTTTCTCATGGGAGACATCGCGCTGAACAGTGGCGGGACAACGGTTCAGACCGAGAACATAAAGGCCAGATCGCTGACGATCTTGAATGCCGATACGCTTTTCATCAACCCCGCCGGATTGGATATGGAATTAAGCGAGAAGGCGCAGGTTTTCAGCGGAGAACTGAAAGTAAACGGAAGTATAAAGATGGCCAGGCCCGCTGATGATGAAGACCCCGAAGACGGGTTCTTTGTACTCGACGGCGGCATTGTTTCGGGAACCGGTGTGATCGAGGCGCCTTACGGTTTCTATCATCTGGACGGCACCATTAAACCCGGCAACTCCATCGGCACTCTCAGCATAATAGGCGATTATTACCAGGAGCCGCAGGCCAGGCTCCTCATCGAGGTAGCCTCACCGACAAGCAACGACGTACTTGCGATCACCGGAGGGGCCTTTCTGAGCGGCATCCTCCAGACGTCGTGGCAAGGCGGCGCAACTCCTGCAATAGGGACTCTCTTCGGGGCCTTCCTGACCGCCACGGCAGGCATAGAGGGTGAGTTCTCGAGTCTGCTTACCAACATCACCCCCACGGTAGTCTTCAAGCCCAAATACAACATCCCCAACCAGGTCTACCTGGTGGTTGAGCGCGACTATATGAACCAGGTCCTCCTGGCCTACCTCAACACAAACCAGAGGGCCGTGGGCGCCATGCTCAACAGCGTCAGCAATTCCGCCGCGGGCGACCTCGACACCGTCCTCGGGGTCATCGATGCCATACCCACCTACGGCCAGGTGGCGGGCGCCTACGACCAGATAGCCCCAAGGGGCAATGAGGCACTCTTCAGCATGGGTATCAGTTCGTCGATATTCCAGGGAGGAAATATCTCTCAGCGCCTGAGCGATGTAAGGCGGGGCGTCAGAGGCGCAAACCTCGACGGCACGTTCCTCAGGAACAGCGACTTCATACGGGAAGGCAGGGACAAACCGATCCTCCTCGCCTCCGCGGGCTCAAACCTGAGAGGAATGCTACCCTCCGAAATCGATGAAAAATGGGGCATCTTCGTAAAGGGAAACGCCGTTTCCGGCGATCAGAGGGACACCCCCGACCAAATGGGATACACATTCACCAGCGCCGGAGTCACCGCAGGCATCGACTACCGGTTCACCCGCAACCTGGCCGCCGGCCTTCTGCTGGGATACACCGGCTCCCGCGCCGACATCGACGATTACGGCAGCAAGGTGAAAATGGACGGTTACACCCTGGGCGCCTACGGGACCTGGTATTCCCGGGGTTTCTTCGTTGACGGGCAGTTCAGCTACGGATGGTCGGACTACAAGAACACCCGTCGCATAGTCTTCCCCGGCCTCGACCGTACCGCAACCTCCAAACCCGGCGGCAGGCAGATAACCCTTTATGGCGGCACCGGCTACGAACTGAACATGAACAGATGGACATTCGTGCCGACGCTGTCTCTCCAGTACATCAAGCTCACCATCGACAGCTATACCGAATCGGGCGCCGGAGCCCTGAACCTCAATGTGAACAGACAGGACACCGATTCACTCCTCGGAAACGTGGGAGGCAAGATATACTACACATGGGACACAGGCAAAACCCTCCTCATGCCCGGTATCCGCGCATCCTTACGGACATGAATTCTTAAGGACCGGCCAGACCATCATATCCCGCCTTGCCCAGGGCAGTTCCCCATTCGCCATAGAGGGCCCTTCCGCCGACAAGAATTTCCTCTTTTGCGGCGCAACAATCGCCATGTTTCTGAAGAACGGTGCATCCTTCCACGTCGGCTACGATGCCCAGATAAGCGAAAACAACTACATCGCCCACAGCATCAACGCCGCCGCGAGAATATCCTTTTAACGA
Organism: Deltaproteobacteria bacterium UBA5756; assembly: GCA_002418985.1. Lineage (GTDB taxonomy): Bacteria > Desulfobacterota > Syntrophorhabdia > Syntrophorhabdales > Syntrophorhabdaceae > Delta-02. The sequence continues at coordinate 15,345 of DIFE01000138.1, read as the reverse complement.
ACCGTTCTTTACCTGTCGATAGCTTCCTGCAATCTGAGAAACTTGCCAGAGTGGCTGTGTACGAAGAATGAGGCTGGTAATTAGTAATTAGTAATTGGTAATTGGAAATTGGAAAAACAAATTCCTGTAAATCATCACCCGCAACTCATTGCCCGTGATTCTAAGTTACTTCTGCTTGTTCTTATTACGTGAGGTCCGCGGGGAGCCTCAGCCCCCAGGGCAGCCACGCTGCGGATCACACCCGTTAAGCACTTTCGGCGCACTCGATGCTCATTGCGGACAGAGGTGGGTAGAAATTGTTAACCGGAAATCCGCAGAGATAAGAGAGCAGGATATCGCCAACTTGGTACAGTCAGACGCATCGGTCCCGGCCACTTTCGTGCCCGGTCCGCGTGTCCCGAAAGTGCAACGGGCCCCACCAGCCTTAAACTAACAACGGCCCGTCCCGTGATCCTCCGCTAACGGCTGCCCTGGCGGCTGAGGCTCGCCGCTCGGTGGGTTAAAGAGAGGTTTCAACGATTTAAAAAATACGAAAAGCAGATCGGAGAATGTGAAGGTGCAATGAATGTCCCCAAAGTTACCCTTTTCAGATGTCTCGGCGATGACCAGCAAAAGACAAATTATCGAGGTCCAAGTATGAAACGTGCCCTTTCAGTCCGCAGCATTTCAAAAGGAGTCATGCACTTCACATCGAGTCCTATGCAAACGTTGGGAAGCTTGATTTTCTTTTTTGACTCGGATGCTATTTCGTGTGTAACGAGAGTATGTCCGTGGGCAAGAGCATGGGCTGCCAGATAATAATCAGCCACCTGGAGAAACAAGCTCACCGCGGCAGGCTCATATCGCTGGCCCATTGTCCAACCGCTGACAGCCCCTAGAGCTGGCACAATTGCGGTATCCGGCCTGAGGAAAAACCCCGCCCCGCGTTGCACTGCCCACTCCGAAAGTTCATCATCTCCTGCAATGACCTCATCTCCAACCTTTTCTATACTAAAAACCTTCCCGGCGGCATTATTTGCAATCAGCCATTCCCAGAAGGCCGGGCAGAAATCAAGCCCGTAATGGAGATTCTTCGCCTGGATAAAGACATTGGCATCGAGCAGATAGGCCATTCAGGCCACCCCTAAGCTGCGACCCAGTTCGCGAAAGGTTGTGAGCTTCGAAAAACCGAGCATGCGGAAGGCATCGCGATACAACGTCTGGCCTTCGAGAGTACTTATTACAACGGCACGCGCAAAACGTTTGCTGACACGCGCCGCTTGGGTCAGGTAAAAGTTGCCACCCGCCCCTCCTTTTGTGAGGCGAATCAGCCTTTGGAGTTCCCTGCTATATTCGCTCCGGAGTTCGTCATATGTAATTCCACCAGCATCGAAAATTCTCCGCAGGATCACCAAAGTGCTCACTTTGAAATGCCTTGCCAATCGGTCCATCTCATCGCGCAAGGGTGTTCTTTCCTGATATTCGTCAATGAGAACAGAAAGAGGCACCAATATTTCAGCAGCCACTTGGTTGCACCAGCGCTCAACATCATTTCCCGGAAGAATTGCGGGCTGGGAATCCGAAAGAGCCGACCTGCCCAGCCAGATATGGGCCAGTTCGTGCGCAAGTGTAAACATCTGAGCCGCCTTGGTATCCGCTCCGTTTATGAATACAAGTGGAGCCAGATCATCTGCTATAGCAAAACCACGGAATTCCTCGGGAACAAGATGGCGGCGGTTGTTGTTCAGAACCACCCCGCTGCACATTACCATGATTCCCGCTTCGTCGGCTTGCTCAATAAAACGCCGCAGCGCTTCTGTCCAGGTGGGCACTCTCCGGCGTTCATTAAGGTCAAATCCAAGCACGTTGCGAATTTCTGCAGCGGTATCTGCGATATTACCGGTTAAAGATAAAGAACCGACAAATGGAAGCGGCTCTTCGGTTATGGAACGCATATAATCCCGATACCACTCCTGCCGCTGTTGGCAGATGTAAATTGTATCAAGGAGATTAGGACTCGGGTATCCGGCGTACTCGTTATCCATCGTGCGGTAATCGGGTATGGGGACTTGTTCAACGGGAGGTTCCTGAAGAAAAAGAAAGCCTACGGGAGTGTAAGTGGCCTTCGCAAAACTTTCGAGTTGTTTTAACGTGGGACGCGCCTCGCCGCTTTCCCAGGCTGCAATATTCGGGAACCGGCGGCCCAGATCAAAAAGGCTACGCCCAGAGCGCTTACGCGCCCAGCGTAGCAAATCCGGTTTAATTTCCACGTATGCCATTGTGAGTATAACTCCGTATTTGACTCACTATAACACGGCTTTGCCCTTTGGGCAAATTCCTCCTTTCCGCGGCATATGATCTTCAGGTGCTGAGAAGCAGGCTCGCGGGGGTAGGGACGGGGACTCCCTTCGCATTTTTTTCACATTCTGCCATCTTGTCGGAGCCCCGCCAACGTATTGTTCGGTTCGAATGAGCAGGCGGCCCGAGCTTGTGGGGGGGGACTGGTAAGAAGTCTCGGAGGATGGGAAGAGGCGAGAAGATCTGTCCATGAGGGATTAATGAAGGGCGAGGAGCGCATACTGGGTGACACGTCATTTGTCACAGATCTGCTTGCACGGGCGGAGGAAAGAATGACCCGGCGCTGTGAGATGAAACAGTCGGGTATCGATATCGCCGCGATAGAGAGAAGGATCTGCCAGCTTTACGGGATATCGTCTCAGGAACTCTACACCCGGGTTAGGTACAAGAAGCTTGTCGAGGCAAAGAGCGTCTTCTGCTTCTTCGCCGTGACAGAGCTGGGTGTCAAATTAGCGGATCTCGCTTTGCGGTTTTCGATCACAGGACCCGCCATAGGCGTTGCTGTGAGAAGGGGAAGAGAGATTGCAAAGAGGAAGGAATTGAAGCTCGCCTGAATAAAGTTATTTACTTTTGAACGAACGTCCCCCCGGTTTCCCCGGTTTCCCATTCGCCATAGAGGGCCCTTCCGCCGACAAGAATTTCCTCTTTTGCGGCGCAACAATCGCCATGTTCCTGAAAAACGGCGCATCCTTCCACATCGGCTACGATGCCCAGATAAGCGAAAACAACTACATCGCCCACAGCATCAACGCCGCCGCGAGAATATCCTTTTAACGAACCGTTCTTTACCTGTCGATTGCTTTCTGCAATCTGAGAAACTTGCCAGAGTGGCTGTGTACGAAGAATGAGGCTGGTAATTAGTAATTAGTAATTGGAAAACAAATTGCTATAAACTACCACCCGTGACTCATTGCCCGTCATTCTGAATGTTATTTCTGCTTGTTCTTTTTACGGGAGGTCCGCGGGGCGTCTCAGCCTCCAGGGCAGCCACGCTACGAATCACACCCGTTAAGCGCTTTCGGCGCACTCGATGCTCATTGCGGACAGAGGTCTGCAAAGACTGTTAACTGGAAATCCGCAGAGATAAGATAGCAGGATATCATCAACTCGGTGCAGTCAGACGCATCGGTCCCGGCCACTTTCGTGGCCGGTCCACGTGCCCCGAAATGCAACGGGTCCCGTGATCCTCCGCTAACGGCTGCCCTGGAGGCTGAGACTCCCCGCTCGGTGGGCTAAAGAGAGGTTTGACGACTTAAAAAAACGCGAAAAGCAGATCGGAAAATGTGAAGATGTGAAGGATGTCCCCAAAGCTACCCCGGCACTAGAGTAAGGAATGCCGTAATTGTATCGGGACTAATCTTTGAGGGCAATAGAGAGATTCTTCTAGGAATTGATCAGCAGTCTGAAGGATAAATTCCTCTTGACAATACTATAACGATAAATATATGGTGGAGGTAAACGATAGTGGCCTAATTTCCTGTATTAACGATCCAAATTAAGAACGACTGACAAACTAATTCAATTAGTTTATTTGATCAACAACTTATCGCATCATACGAAAGGAGTTTTTTCCGCCGTGGGCCCACTTGAAGTCCTACTAAGTTTTATCATTGGGATTGCTGCAAATGGCATCACATCGGCAGTCCTGGTTGAAAGAGAACGCCGACTTAAAGAAGTGTTAGCTGACGAAGAAAAGCTTCGTCGAGCACTTGCATCGCGACATTCTTTACGTGATGAAGTGGGCCGTTCATGCGTCGAATTGGCTAGAAACCGTTCCACGTTCAACGTCAGTAAGGATGAGGCGCCTCTCTGGCGGCTGCTGCTCGATCCAGTATTCCAAAATGATTTAACTGAATGGCTCATGACTGGCGGAATCAAGGAAGGCGATGCCTCAAAAGATCGCCTTGTGCGTTCAATGACGGACTCTTTAGGCAAAAACGTTACCCCCGACCAGATAAAGTTCCTCGCAACAGATTATTTCCAAGCTATCGAAAATATGGTTTTCTGCAACCCAGCCCTTGCCCACTGGAGGCATCAACTCAGCCTTGACTACCTTCGAGAGCAAGTGGCTCTTATACAAGAAACGGCGGAGGAGGCAGTCGGCGTTTACTCCAAGGAAAAACAGATGCAAGCGCTTGGCGGTTATTGCGAAAAAGCCCTCAAGAGTTGGGATATTATTGACCTGAGTAATCTCCCTGAGGGTGATATAGACATAGCTACACAGAGATTAATGTTGCGTCAGCTTTATGTGCCCCTTCGAATTATCGTCGAACCAAAGGAATATGACAGATACGACAGCGCCAGCGTGAAACGGTTTGAAGAAGTACGTCAAAAAAAGAGGCTCTGGGAAGCTGGGCGTTTAGTGGGGGATGAGAGCGCTCTGACGTTTACTGGTACTGTACGCTCGTCAGTCGGTGAGCGTCTCGGAGCAGCAAGGCGCTTGGTAATACTAGGTGATCCTGGCGGTGGTAAGACCACGCTGCTTCGATGGATGGCAACCGTTTACCTTCTTCGTTTTCAGCAAGACCCATCCTATAATCTCCTCCGACACCCAAACGTTGCCGCAAAAACAGTGGATTCCGGTGCTAATCCGATGCCGCGATTTGGGCGACGCGGATCTTTGTAGGAGTTTCGTGGATTTTCTAACCCAACATTTAAAGAAGACAGATCTTCTACCTGAAGAAGCTGATGTTATGCGGGCGGTAATTTTGGACCGTATAGCAAGGGGTGAAGCTTTGCTGCTTGTTGATGGGCTTGACGAGATTGCCGATCCAAAGGTGCGGGTGATGTTTTGCCAAGAATTAGAGAGGACAGCGATTCGCTACCCGGATGTATCTATCGTAGTGACATCCCGAATAGTCGGATACCGAGACATGCCATACCGTATGGGCACAAATTTCGAACATGGCATGATAGGAGACCTATCCAAGGATGATAAAAACCTCTTCGCAAAGCATTGGGTTGAAGTGACCGAGCATTATAAACCAGCGGAACAGAAACGGCAGCGTATCTCTGAGTTGATTGAAGCTCTCCACTCCAGTGACCGCATTGAGCGTCTTACTGGCAATCCTATGTTGTTGACCACTCTTGTGCTCGTTAAACGCAAGGTCGGCAAACTGCCAAACAAACGAACGAAACTTTATGCAGAAGCAGTTTCAGTGTTATTAAATTGGAATCCGAGATTTTACACAATCATTGAGGAAGATGAGGCCATTCCCCAACTTGAATACTTGGCTTTTGAAATGTGTCGTCGCGGTACCCAACGCCTTTCCGAAAGTGATGCGCTAGACCTTCTGGAACAGGTACGGAAAGAGTATCAAAATGTCCGCCCAATTCGTCGCCGAAGTCCCGAAGATTTTCTCAGTCTGTTGGAAGCACGTTCCAGCCTTCTTATAAAATCGGGAGGATTATGGCGCCAGCGAGAGAATCATCACAACCCGTTGTGGGAGTTTCGTCATCTTACATTACAGGAGTTTTTAGCTTCACGAGCGCTTTTAGATGGAAGATATCCTGGACGGGATAAAAAGCAATCACTTGCTGAACATATAGGACCTTTAGCAGGTATAATGACCGAGCCCGAGCCCAACGGTTCCGAAGAAATTGAATTGCAGGTAGCTGAATCGTGGCAAGAAGTGCTAAGGCTGCTGGTAGCGGACTGCAAGGACGATGACGTGGATGAGGTCTTGCTATCAATTTTAATACCCATTGCCAAGGAGGTTGGAGATAAAACTATACGACCTCGCGCGGTCCTAGCCGCCCGTTGTCTAGCGGATGAACCGAATGTAAGTGAAGATGTTGCCAAGAGGGTGCTAGTAACTTTTTCAGAAATAGTAACTAATGATGATGTCGGATGGGGTATTACCACTATAGTCTATTCGGCGGCTCTAGAAGTCAGTCGAAGCTTATGGGGGGCAATTCTCAAGGAATGCCTTCTTGATGAATTCTTTCGTAGACCAGCTCAGGAGCGGAAATATCCAGGCCAACTACTTGGCATGATTGAAGCTGAAGTGCAGCCAGATGATGAGGCAAGCATCTTTGATTGGACCGACGAACTCGGGTCCAATCTCAGGTCCCGTGATATACGCCGTGCGGTCCGGTCAGCACTATCTGTCACAGGTTCTGTAATGTTGGGCAAGACTTTTCACGTTAATCCTATAGTACAGGCATTACTCTCAAATTTGTGCAACGAGCCACCTCTTGTTCATGCGGTTGCAATAGCCCTCCGTCAATTCACTAAAGGTTTTCGTTTTCCTCAAGTTTTGTGGCAGCCAAGAATTGACGAAGTCAATTGTTTGCTCGATGCCTACAAAGCTGCGTCGGATAATGAATCTGATCTCAAAGAGATGTTAATTGGTATCTTTCGCGTGATCGTGTGCGAACAAACTATAAATATTCTGAGAAATGCTTTGTATGACACCTCGCCTGCGGTGCGCTGGTCGGCAGCCGAAGCGCTTGGTGAACTCGGAGATATTAAGAAGGTCGACAGATTAATCGAGATGCTCAACGATCCCAGTATTGCCGTGCGCTTGTGCGCAGCCGAAGCACTCGGTAAGCTCGGCGCCACTCAAGCGA
>DIFE01000138.1:8076-8364 GCA_002418985.1 Deltaproteobacteria bacterium UBA5756 | reverse complement strand
CAAATTAATCGAGATGCTCAACGATTCCGATAGTGATGTGTGTTGGTCTGCCTCCGAAGCACTCGGTAAGCTCGGCGCCACTCAAGCGACCGACAGATTAATCGAGATGCTGAATAGTCCTGATTCTAATGTGCGCTTGTATGCAGCCGGAGCGCTTGGCAAACCCGGCGCCACTCAAGCGACCGACAGATTAATCGAGATGCTCAACGACCCCAGTCCTGGTGTGCGCTGGTCTGCAGTTGAAACACTTGGTAAAGTCGGCACCACTCAAGCGACCGACAAATTAAT
>DIFE01000138.1:0-7925 GCA_002418985.1 Deltaproteobacteria bacterium UBA5756 | reverse complement strand
AATTAATCGAGATGTTCAACGACCCCAGTCCTGATGTGCGCTGGTCTGCAGTTGAAGCACTTGGTAAGCTCGGTGCCACTCAAGCGACCGACAGATTAATCGAGATGTTCAACGACCCTGATCATGATGTGCGCTGGACTGTTGCCAGGGTACTTGGTGAAGTCGGCGCCACTCAAGCGACCGACAAATTAATCGAGATGTTCAACGACCCTATCTCTAAAGTGCGCTTGTCTGCAGTTGAAGCACTTGGTAAGCTCGGCGCCACTCAAGCGACCGACAGATTAATCGAGATGCTGAACGACCCCAGGCCTGATGTGCGCCTGTCTGCAGTTGAAGCGATTGGTAAGCTCGGTGCCACTCAAGCGACCGACAGATTAATCGAGATGTTCAACGACCCTATCTCTAGAGTGCGCTTGTCTGCAGCCGAAGCACTTGGTAAGCTCGGTGCCACTCAAGCAACCGACAGATTAATCGAGATGCTGAACGACCCCAGTCCTGATGTGCGCTCGTCTGCAGCCGAAGCGCTTGGTAAGCTCGGCGCCACTCAAGCGACCGACAGGCTTGTAAAAATGATTGAGGACCCAAATCCAAAAGCTAGGTGTCGCGCCTGTTGGGCTCTCGATCAGATAGGGAATAATCGCGGGTATGACACACTTCTCAAATTACTTAAGGATGAAATTGGGGTTGTCCGTACTATGGCTATGGCCAGCATAGTTGGTAAGCTCGACGTACTAGAGGTTAAGCTTCTTTCTCAAGACTTGGATGGCGATTATCCATGGCTTGATCCTATGAACCCCATTACGGAGGCTCGTGTAAGCATGGCATCCAATCTTCTAGATATGGACCCTTGCGATATCCGATTTCACTACCAGTCTCTTGCAGAAAAGTTTGATTTCAAGCTTGGGTGGGTTACCTGACAACTTCTTCTAGGCCAATGAACACCGGGCTCATCTCCAGCCTCTGTTATTGACACGACTTCCAACTCCCTTGAGTGTTCAAATAGGCTAAAACCGTCAAGTAAAAAGTTGTACAAAAGTATATATCATCTTGTAGTAGCCCCCGTTTTAACCGGACACTCATACAACCAAAAATAAGTTGTAGTAATAGCCTCAGAATTATTACTATAACCAAAAGGAAGGAGGCGTATGGGTCCGGTCGAGGTAATAACATCGGTAGAGCGGCGGCGTCACTGGTCGGCGGCACAGAAGCAGGCGATGATTGAAGAGGCGGAGGAGCCCGGCAATACGATATCCATGGGATGGGGGACCGGGACGCCCTTCGGATTTTCACATTCCGCTCTATTGATTAAATGAGAGGGTCTCTGGGCTTTTGGGAACCATCAATCCTTTTTTCGCTACGCTTACAAAGCCACGCTCAAAGGACTCATGCGAATGACGGATTGCGGTGAGAAACTATTATTGGGGGGAACCATCTGTTTTTTCACCCGCCGGATTTCTCCTTCAGAACTTTTTCATGAAGCCATACCTTGATAAGGGCGCCTCGATCAACTCCTATCCTTTCACGAATTGCATCAATGTCCCGCACGAGAGACTCGGCGATATCAAGTGTTATGCGCACTTTTTTGCCGGGCCGGCTGACTCCGGCCTTCGAAATATCGATGAGATCGGTAATATCCTCTCCAGCATCGAATCTTCTGTCAAATTCATCTGTTGTTGTGGCTAAACGTTTCTTCTTCATAGATCTTCTTCTCCCTGGCTCTTGAACGGCGCACGGAAATAATGCGTACAGCATCATTTCTGACCGTAAAGATCGCCGTCCACAGCTTGTCACCTATGGCGCCAATCTCGATCCACCTTTTTTCTATGGGATGCGGGGCTTCGATCTCAACCCTCTTTTCATCACGCCAGATCTTTCGGGCATGTTCAAAGTCGATTCCGTGTTTCTCAAGATTAGAGGCGCTCTTTTCGTCATCCCACTCGAATAGCATACGTATATTATACAGTAGTTGTACATATTTGCAACATTGTTGCGGGTAATCTGATAGATACCACAGGGGGGGACGAGAGGGACGTTCCAACGAAAGCAAGAAACTCCGCTGGCCTGTCGGCGAGGCAACTTAAGGGATTATCGTCTGCAAATTGCTGTTTCAGTAAGTCTGTCGAATCTGAACTTTAACGAAACCACAGAGCGTGGGGTCTCTTTGCCGCGCAGCCGTTAGCGGAGGGTCACGGGACCCGTTGTGCTTTCGGGGCGCGCGGACCGGGTACGTAAGTGCCCGGGACCGATGCGTCTGACTGCACCGAGTTGGCAATAGTCTGCTACCTTATCTCTGCGGATTTCCAGTTCACAGTCTCGCACCCACCTCTGTCCGCAATGAGCATCGAGCGAACCGAAAGCACATAACAGGTGTGATCCGTAGCGTGGCTGCACGGCAAAGAGACCCCACGCGGACCACGCGCACCGAGACAAAATTAGGGAATAGAGCCCTGCACTGCTCTCCAACCGCCATCCCGTCAAAGAACTGATCCTAAGGTTTTTCTAACCCCACGTTTTTCCTGGCTTCCGGCCTTCGCCGGAATGACGACATTATCGATTGAGGCGAAGCTCGGTTATGTTGATTCAGATTAGAGGCCCCCTGGAAGTTTGGAAGCCATCAATTCTTTTCTGTCCAGCTTGCGTCCATCGACAATAAAAGTACCGTCGCCGACGGCGTGAATAGCTCGTTTCTCTTTGCGCTCGGTGTCAAAGTATGCCGCACCGGCTTCGAGAACGACGATGTTATGTTTTTTGATGATGTCGACAACGTTACATTCGATATTGGCCAGGCATTCTTTTATCAACGGCGCTTTTACCGTTCTACCTCTTACGGGGGTGAGCTTGAATTTGGCAAATTTGTCTGTATCAGCACCGGAGCATGTTCCTATTCCGACGACTTTATCAAGCATATCAACTGTGGGGATTGAAATAACACACTCCTTTGTTTTCCGAAGAGCCGTAAAGGAATAATTCCATTCTCCGGTTGTTATGGCAAAGACCGGTGTGAAATCTAAAACCATTGTCCATGAAATCGTCATGATGTTGTCCTTCTTTCCGTCATTCGTCGTAACAAGGACAACAGGCCCCGATTCCAATAATGTAAAAGCTCTATTAATTTCTAATTCTTCCACAGGAGCACCTCCCCACAACTTCTTTTTGCCTGACGATTAATACAAAAACCCGGTTTCTTATAGATATTATACCCGTTAGTCCATAGACAACAAACCATTATCCCGGCACCTGCATATGGGTGAAAAGAATGTGAAAATGAGAAAGGCGTCCCCAAAGTTCCTTATTTTTTTGTAATTACTGGCATTCGCGTGTTTTGAAGAATTGAATCTCCGGCCACTTTTCACTTACATATTTCAGGTGCCATTCACTAGCAGCCAAATAGGTCAGGTTCCCTTGCGTATCAACTGCCAGATTGGATTGACGTTCTTTTTTAAAATCGGCCATCTTTTTGGAATCCGCAGAGTGAATCCAGCGCGCGGTGGAGTATTCGACAGGCTCATATGTCGCATCAACGCCATATTCTGTCTCGAGCCGAGCCATAGTCACTTCGAACTGCATCACTCCGACAGCCCCCAGAATCAAATCGTTTCCTATCAAGGGCCTGAACAACTGAATGGTCCCTTCTTCCACTAGCTGGTTTACCCCTTTCTGAAGCTGTTTGATTTTAAGAGGGGATTTCAACCGCACCCGCCGGAAATGTTCGGGGGCAAAATTGGGGACCCCTATGAAATTCAGCGGTTCCTTTTCAGAAAATGAGTCGCCGATCCTGATTGTTCCGTGGTTGTGGATTCCGATAATGTCGCCGGGCCACGCCTCCTCAACACAGGTACGGTCCTGCGCCATGAAGATGACCGGATTAGCAATGAGTATGTCCTTGCCGAGACGGTGATGGCGTACCCGCATCCCCCGCTTGAAGCGACCCGAGCAGATACGCATGAAGGCGATCCTGTCCCGGTGCGCCGGATCCATGTTGGCCTGTACCTTGAAAACGAAGCCGGAAAAGGCATCTTCCGCGGGAGACACCATTCGCGTGGTGGTCGGCCGAGATAAAGGTGCAGGGGCTATTTTCACAAAGGTTTCGAGCAGTTCGCGTATCCCGAAATTATTGATCGCGCTGCCGAAAAAAAGCGGGGTTTGGCTGCCTTTGAGAAAATGCTTAACATTGAAAGGATTGGCTGCTCCCTCCAAGAGAGCTATATTCTCGCGCAGTTCCTGGGCCTGCCCTTCCAGCACCTGATCGAGCAAGGGATCGGTAAGGTCACGGATCTTTAGCAATTCGACAGGGAGCTGTTCCTGACCGGGTATAAAGATATTCAACTCCTTGTGGTAAAGATCGTAAGTGCCTTTGAATCCTTTGCCCATCCCTATGGGCCACGTGAGGGGCGCGCATTCAATCTGAAGGGTATCCTCGATCTCTGCAATGATATCTATAGGCGATATGCCTTCTCTGTCGAGTTTGTTTACGAAGGTAAGGATGGGCGTATTGCGCATGCGGCAGACCTCCATGAGCTTGCGGGTCTGGGACTCGACGCCTTTGGCGCTGTCGATGACCATGATTGCGCTGTCCACAGCTGTTAACACTCTATACGTGTCTTCAGAAAAATCCTGATGACCGGGCGTGTCCAGGAGATTGATTTCGTAATCCCGGTAGTTGAATTTCATCACCGAACTGGTAACCGAAATGCCGCGCTCCTGCTCAACGGCCATCCAGTCACTCATGGCATGCCGGGCGGCCTTGCGGGATTTTACGGAACCGGCCATGTGTATAGCGCCCCCAAAAAGGAGTAGTTTTTCGGTCAGCGTTGTCTTGCCTGCATCGGGATGGCTGATTATTGCAAAAGTACGACGTCTTTCTATTTCTCTGCTGTGAAAGTTTTGAAGTGTGTTGTTCATGTTTTAAGGCTCACTTAGTTATGAATCTCTTTTATTTGAGTATGTCTGGGCGCAATTCTTAAATCCCAGTCGGGGAAGATACGAGATTATTCCACCGTGGGAGTGGAGTATTAATCTACTATCTCGAAAAAAAGGTAATCAGGGTGGAGTCGGACGAGATCTAACGATTCTGCAAAAATGTTTTTCTATTTCAAGGGACTTATGCCCAATATTTAATGCATTTTCGTATGAGCTAGTCATAAAAAAATATATAGGTTTGAACGTTTTTTGTCAAAAGAAATAATCGAATTGCATAAGAACATCATAACGAATCGAATGGCCATCTCCAATTTCTATTCTAATCAATGGCTAGGTCGGTATCACGGGATAAACGTGAGATAAATCTTTGGCCTTTTCTTCCTCGAACGATTTTGGGGAGGCGCAAGAAGGGCTAGCGCGCGGATTGTTTGGTGCTTGTCTTTCAGCGCTTTATTTGCTTCTTCGCTGTCTTGATAAACCGTCCGAAGGTCTTGTCCTTTTTCCGTTTGTCCAGATATGACATCTCGTGGTACTCCGACTCTTTTTTGAGCTTGATATAGCTGGAATATCGATCTTCACTCAATTCACCACCTTCTACCGCAGCTCGGCGGACAGCACAGCCGGATTCGTGTTCGTGGCTGCAATTCGCATAGCGGCAATTTGCGGAAAGGTTGAAAAGATCTTCAAAACCTATGGCGACCCCATCACCCGTACCAACAAGGCCCAGCTCTCGCATACCGGGGGTATCGATCAACATCGCACCTTGATCGAGAACAATGAGCTGGCGGCGCGAGGTCGTGTGGGTGCCTTCTCCCGTGCCGCTGACAGCTTTTGTGTCAAAAGCGTCCTGACCTATCAGGCGATTGATGAGCGTCGTCTTCCCGACACCTGATGAACCCAGCAGGCAATACGTCCTCCCCGGGGATAGCGTCTGCTGAAACTCGTCAAAGCCGATACCGCTGATATTGCTGACGGCAAGCACTCTGGCCCTGGGGGCGGTCGATCTAACGATCGCAAGTTTTTGCTCTAACTCATCCTGCGTGATCAAGTCCGTCTTCGTAAGAATGACAATCGGCTCGACATGTCCGTCCGCTGCCATTACCAGGTACCGGTCCATGCGGTGTGGATTGAAGTCAAAATGGCATGATTGAACAATAAAGGCTGTGTCTATGTTAGCCGCTATCATTTGAAAATCTACGTTCTCACCGGCGGTCTTGCGGCGCAGGAACGTCTTTCGCGGAAAAATCCGGCGGATGATTGCTGCCGTGTCATCATTGTGATATTGCACGGTCACCCAATCTCCGACACATGGCAGCGCGACCGGGTTTTCGATCCGGTAAGAAAGCTTACCCGCGAGTTCGGCCGGGACTTCGCCCGATTCATTTCTTATCAGGTACGAGCCGCGATCAACCGCCGCTATCCGGGCTATGCCGCCCTCTTCCTGGGGGAACTCGCTGATGTGTGCTTCAAACCACTGGTCTAAACCCAGGTCGCTCAATTTCATAACGTAGTGTACAACACTCCTTCTTCACGCAGGGTCAGCCCCGCTCTGAATTGTCCTTTGCCTGTCGGTTGTTTTCTCCAATCTCAGAAACTTGCCTAAATGTCTGTCGGCTTTGCATGTATGATGTACCAGCCAATCGACGAGGAGAACCTGTATCTTGAAGAGAAGGAAATGCCAGTCGGTATCCTCAGCTATTTCACGTTTGAGGCTCGTAAGGCGCCGGAAGAATCGTTGATGCTGTTCCTTCTGAACATCCATAAAGGGATATCCGTTCATCTCCATTATGCTTTCTTCAGTTTCAAAATGTATTTGAACATATTCGTCGAGAAAATCAATGATAGGACCGGCATGAGAGAAATCCCGGTCTTTTTTGATCGTATCGGTAAATGCGTTGACGCTGGCAAACAACTGACGGTGTTGTTCGTCTATGACGGTGTGTCCGATCTCTATGCCGGGGCCCCACTGGACCGCCAGATCGACCTCGCCCGTTCCTTCATGAATGCCCGTCCTCAGAAATTGCTCACACCTGTCGGCATATACCCTGGCCAGCCTGTCATCAGGACATTCGTCGAGACACTGCCTGAAAAGGTCAAGAGCCTGGGAAACTTCCTTGAAATAGTAATAGGCCGCCCCCCTTTCGAAGAGCCTGATCGTCTTGCGCTTGGCGGCAAGCATCTCCGGCGGGTCCGCATCAAACGCTTCGTATACGGATTGCGGTTGCTCTTTGCCTTTCACCCTGACGCGGTCCGCGAACCTTATGTTGTATTTCTGAGCGTTTTTCAGGTGTAATACGTATGCTCGGTTATAAAGAGATTGACGCCGTACGTTTTCGTCATCGTCTCGACCCGCGAGGCAAGGTTCACCGCATCGCTAATGACCGTGCTTTGCATGCGGTTTCTGCCGCCTATGGTGCCCAGCATCATGAGGCCGGTATTCAGACCTATGCCGATGGCAACCGGCGGATGACCCTGTGTCTTCCTCTCTTCGTTGTACCCGGCAAGACGGTCCAACATTCCTATTGCGCCATCGAGGGCATCGTCCGCACTTGTCGGAAACAGTGCCATTATGGCATCGCCTATGTATTCGTCTATTACTCCGTGATAGCTGCTTATTACCGGCTCCATGCGCTCCAGATAGGAATTTATGAAGCCGAAGTTCTCACGGGGCGTCATCGACTCTGAAAGGGCTGTAAAATCCCTCATGTCGGAGAAGAGAATGGTCATCTTCTTTTCCAGGCTTTCGCCGAGAACAATATCCGTAACGCTCTCCTTGCCGAGTAACTGAAGGAATTGATGGGGAACAAAACGACTGTATGCGCTGACTATGTCATCAACAGAAGGAATTTTCATGGCTGTTGCACCCTTTACGATAATTTTGTGAATACCCTGTTGAATGGCTCGGGCACAATCAACATCTTGTGGCTTTATCGCATGTTGAAGAAGAAAAAGCAATGAAAACGGGTGATGGGTGATGGGTAATAGGTCACTGCTGTCCAGGATAA
>DIFE01000066.1:83223-150098 GCA_002418985.1 Deltaproteobacteria bacterium UBA5756 | reverse complement strand
CTAGTCCCTAGTCCCTAGTCTTCTCTTCTCACATCTCAAATTCCATCTTCTGGACCTGAAGACCCTTAACCGCTTTTAACCTTGATTCCATTTCGGCGACTGCCGCGTCGCCTCCATAGACCTCGAGCAGGATGAGACCGCCGGGAGCGCAGAGATCCTCCGAGACCTCGTGGAGGCCAAGGCGGGTCTTTATGTAACAGCCGCATTCCGTGAGGATCTTCTGAAATTCGGAGGCACTCTCGACCCGGTTGCTAAGACAAATCCCCAGAACATAACGCTTCGACATGGGAACATCCTCCTTTAAAGAAAGTTTAACATTAAAGTCCAAAGTCTCTGATAGGTCCTATAGGTCGCATAGGTCTTATTGGACCTATTAGAGACTTCAGGCAGCACTCGGTCGCTATATGTGTATAAAAGCTTTGGCTACCGTCTCCTCCCTGACCGGGCGCGTGACGAGCGACACGACTATGAAAACGATGAAGGATATCGGCAGCGCGATGATCTGGGGGTCGATCATGTTCCACGGGTGGCCGGCGAGGCTCTCCATGTTGAAGATCTTCCTGCAAAGGCCGAACGCCCTGGCCTCCTCTTCGTGGAAGAGGAGCATCCAGATGAGGGATACAAAGAATCCTGAAAGTATGCTCGCCTTGGCAGCAGGTTTTGTCCCCCTTTTCCAATACAGTCCGAAAAGATAGACGGGGATGAAGGTTGCGCCGCAGAGACTGAAAAAGAACGCTGTTGCAACGGCAACTATGCTTTCGGGCAGGACGAGGCCGATGATGAGGGTGGCGAAGATACTGAGCACGATGCCTATCCTCGTCACTATCGTTGTTTCCGCGACCGATTTTCCTTTCAGAAGCGCCTGTTCGAAGATGTCGCGGGACAGCGACGTACCCAGGGCGTGAAACTGACTGCTGCCCGCGCTCATGGCCGCCGACATCAGGCAGACGAGAAAGAGGGCTACGAACCACTGCGGATAAAACCGGTCGATATACAGGGGGATGATCTTGTCCAGATTCCCCTGTACGGCGTGGAGCGGCAGCTCGGTATAGGTGTTGTAGAAATAGACGTTTGTCAGCGCTCCCACGGCATAGGCGACCCCGGTCGTGCAAAGTATGAATATGGCTGTGAACGGCACGGACCGGTTGAGTTCCCTGTCGGATTTGAGGGTCATGAACCGCACGTTCAGCTGGGGCTGGCCGATGACACCGATCCCAACACCCATGATCATCGTGGTTAGTACGTACCACCAGATGGAGGAGAAGACTTGCGGCATTGACGTAAAGCCCCTGTGGCCCGCTTCCTGGAGATAATGCGGGACCATGGGCGTGATAGCTTCGAGGGATCTATGGGCCTGAGATATGCCTCCGAGCGAGTAATAGGTGGAAATACCGATGGCGACCATTGAGACGACCATTATGACACCCTGGAAAGCGGATGTGTAAAGGACGCCCTTGAGGCCGCCCCAGATGACAAAACACGCTGTAATGAGCAGAAACGCGAGGAAGGCCGTCGAAAAGGGGATGTTCAGATAGACCTCGATGAACCGGGAGATGCCTATCAGTACGGCAGCCGTGTAAACGGGCATGAAAATAAGGATCACGAGTCCTGAAAAACCCTGGATGAACCTTGATTCGTACCGTCTCCCCAGAAGTTCGGGGAAGGTATGGGCATCAAGGGCTTTGCCCATTTTTCGCGTTCTCTTGCCGAATATGACGAAGGCGACCCATACCCCAATCATAATGTTGAGAAAAGCAAGCCATGTGAGGCCGAAACCGTAGAGTGCGCTCACGCCTCCGAAGCCTATGATGGCGGAGGTGCTGATATAGGTCGCGCCGTAGCTTAATCCCATCGTAACAGGATGGACCTGCCTTCCGGCGAGAAGATAGTCGGAGACGGTCACTGTTCTGCGATACCCGAGATAGCTGAAATATACCGTTATGGCAAGGTAGATGAGGGTAAAGGTTATAAGATAGAACATAAGACCTTATGGGAGTTTTTCGATAAGCTCAATCTCTTCGCGCTCCCACTGGATTTCTTCCCGGTAGTCTCCTTCCTTCTCAATGCCGCCCTTCCTCCAGTTGAGGATACCATAGACGACGCAGAAAAGAGCGGAAGCGATCATAAAGGCGAAGCCTGCAAAGACCCAGGAATCGGAAAAGCCCAGCATCATGCTATTTGATTAGCACGGCATTTTTTCGGCTGTCAAGCAATTAATACGCGAAAAGAGGGTTGACATACGGGGAAAGAAAAGTAAAATAGAATTTATAATAAGGTCATATAGCTCGGGTTCAGAGACGGATCATGGTTTCTGGAGGGTTATACGGGATGGTCGGGCCGCCACCTGCATGTCGGGTGCCGGCCTTTTGTTATTCTCACTAAGGAGGGGTTTATGGGAAAAGCAGTGATAGTGACATTGATTCTTGTTGTTGGAGTTCTTGTGTGCCTGCCCGGTGACGTTTTCGGTTTCAATCCTCAGGACCTTCAAAAGCTCAACAGTACCAACAAGTGCAGTAAATGCGATCTCTCTCAGGCAAATCTTGCCGGCATCGATTTTTACGGGGCCAACCTCAGCGGGGCCAACTTGAGCGGGGCCAACCTCAAGGGGACCCTTTTCAATGATGCGGATCTCAAGGGCGCCAATCTGAAGGGGGCGTTGGTGGACAAAGAGACAAATTTTACCGGGGCCAAACTCTCCGATGCGATCTGGATGGATGGCACGAAGTGCAAATCAGGTCAGATGGGAAGGTGCAAGTAGCACCTTGAAAAGATTTCCTGTCGCACGTAACGCAGCCGCGGTGAATATAGGTTTGGACTTTAAGGGGGACATTCAGTTAGAATGAAGGGGTCTCTCATCACACGAACAAATGTGAGGCCCCATGAAACATATTTTTACAGTCGTTCTTTTGTTAACCGTCATTATTCTGGCCGGTTGCTCCGGCGGTGGCGATAGCGGTTCGACCGCGAAGGATTACTATAAGAAGGCCTATCAATTTATCGATGCAGGCTACCCAAGGGAAGCCATCGATCTTCTCGACATGGCCATCAAAAAGGACCCCAACTACTTCGATGCTTATTATAATCGCGGTGTTGTCTATTATCTCATGAAGAACTACCGGGCGGCGGTAGACGACCTATCAAAAGCCATATCGATCAATCCCAACAGTTCAGAGGCCTACGCAAGCCGGGGAGAGGTCTATGAGATCATGAATGACAGAGAGAAGGCTTTTAGCGATTATAGAAGGGCCGCGCGGATGGGAAACAAAGGTGCACAGGATTATCTCAGGTCGAAGAACGCTTCCTGGTAGTTTTATTTTTTAGTGAACTTGCTGTAAATGAAATACGCCAGGATTCCTATCCCTGCCGCAAGCCATGCAACGGTGTATATCTCCATGTGTCCTCCATAGTTATAGTTATTGTCAGATAGTGTGCGATCCCGCAGTTTTTCTGGAAGGAATAAAAAGAGGGGCTTAAAAAAGCCCCTCTTTTTTTCGGTTCCTGTAATATCAGTTCTTTGCCGGGAAGAGCTTGTCGAGCAGCTCTTTCGAAGGCGGTTTCGTAAGGGCGCTGACGACGAAATAGATTATGCCGCAGCCGATGACGAGCCACCACTCGAATGTCCCCATGCCGATCTCTTGCTTGAAGAGAACTTTATAGCCGCCATAGATGCTCATGCCCGTACCATAGAGAACGGTAAGGAGCGCGCCCCACTTCGTGGCACCCTTCCAGTAATAGGAAACGGCGGTGACGAAGACGAATATGGCACCGAGGCCCATCGCGGCGAGGCCCATGAAGATGGACAGAAGCGGCGGCGGGTTGACCAGCGTCCAGTAGAACGGCAGGAAGAGGAAAAGGGCGATGAGGAAATATCCCAGATAGAGCATCGATTTGTCGGATACCTGAGGCCACCAGAGCTTGACAACGTCCCTTGTGATATTGGCGCTCATGATGAAGACCATACCGGCAAGGGTGGAAAGCGCGGAGGCGAAAAGGCCCATAACGTAGAGGGTCATCATGGGAATGCCGCCAACGGCAAAGGCGAGCGACGGCGCAGCAAGATCGGCTGCCCAGGGTTTAACCTTCATAAGATTCGGGCCGTAGATTATCCTGGCGACAAGACCGTTGCTCGAGCAGTCGAGCATGATAGGGATGCCGGCGATGATGAATACCACTGTGATCAGAGTCCAGTAACCCTTCTTGCTAAGCTTGCCCATGCCGAGGAACCGGCTCACATTGTGGGGGAAGCCGATGGCCATGGTGAAGAATATGACCGGACAGGCAAGGATACCGATGAGGCTCGAGAAGAGCTGTGTCGGACCCACCTGTGGTAGTTCCGGCCTCATCAGCTTGATGAGGGCGGGCCCCACCTTCGGTTCCATGTACAGCTTTGCGGAGATTTCGTAGAAACCGCCGGCCCATATGATCGCCCATATACCGAGGAGTGCCCCGACAAAGCCGAGGAAGGCCCCCTGGAAGGCCATGGACCACTGGGTACCCACGTAACCGCCGAGTACCATGTAAAGCCATGCGATAAAGATGGACAGAAGAAGGCACCACAGCGGGGGAAGACCCGTCGTGGCATACCACACACCGCCTGCCGCCTTGAGCTGGCCAACGGAATACATGAAAAGGAAGTAAAGCATGGAGATGGCGATAACGGTCTGGAGCATCTTGCTTTCAAATCTCCTGCCTATCGTTTCCGGCAGCGTCGCCGCGCCGAGCTTTTTAGAGAAATCGGCCGTTTTCACAGCGGCGAGCCAGCAGCAGGGGATAAGGCCGAGCACGCTCCAGATGCCGGCGAACCACATACCTGAGAGGCCCACGGAATATACGATGCCCGTGCTGCCGCAAAAGGCCCAGCCTGAAAGGTATGACGCCGCGAGGGCGCAACCGGTCACGATAGGACCCATGTCCCGTTTGCCGACGAGGTACTCGTCAAAGGAGCCTTTGGTCATCCTTTTCTTGCTCATAAATCCTAACATGATGGAAATAACGAGCAGGATCGCCACACCGATACTGCCCCATACTGCCATCTCAGTTGATGATTTTTGAAATTCAAGGTAGGTTATCGGGTTCATTCTTTCCACCCCCTTGTGATAAACCAGGTGCCGATAAACGTCATAAGAAAGAGTCCGATGACCAAGACCCACCACACATACCATGGTGCCATCAATACAGATGCATCAGGAAGCGTGACAGGTGGTAAAGCTGGTACTGTTGGCTGCATAATAACCCCCTTTGCGTTTTTGAAAACACATTTCCCTTAACGAAGGTAAATCCCACCTCCTTTCACAACATTTTTTAAAAGAGGATGCATGAAAACTTGAAGCCGTTGTTATTACAACGGTGCAGATATAGTGATAGAATCGATGTCCCAAACGCCCCCTTCCCCTTTATAATATTATAATGATAGTGCTCTAAGGAAAAAAGTCAAGAAAAAAAATCCCGCCCGCCGGCCCGCAAAATAAGACCAGTAAAGGAACTTTGCAACATATCAACGGGATGTGGCGACATTGTACAAAAAGGCATTTGCGAACCGTCGGCGAATCACAGGTGGTCTAGAGCCTGACGGAGACGGTCTTTGAAATGCCCTGTTCCTCCATGGTTATACCGTATATCATGTCCGAGTATTCCATGGTGATCCTGTTGTGGGTGATGAAAATGATCTGTGTTTTGAGGCTCATGCCCCGTATGATGTCGAGAAGACCCGCGAGGTTGGCGTCGTCGAGAGGAGCGTCTATTTCGTCCATGAGGGCGAAGGGGCTTGGCCTGGTGTCCATGAGCGCGAGAAGGAATGCGAGGGAGATGAGGGCCTTCTCGCCGCCGGAGAGAAGTTCCATCCGTGTAACTTTCTTTCCGGGAGGCTGAACGAAGAGGTCGACTCCGGCCTGTTCCGTGTTGATCGCGAGGTAGCCTTTGCCGCCCTTGAAGAGCAAATCGGTGAAGCGGATAAAGGCGCTGTTGACCTTGTCAAAGGTTTCAGTGAAAAGCTCCCTGGTGAACTGGTCGATCTTCGTAATCGTCTTCTTCAGGGATTCCATCGCGGTAAGAAGGTCTTCCTTCTGCTTGTCCAGAAAAGCGATCCTCTCCTTGAGTTCAAGATATTCCTTTTCCGCCCTGAAATTTATTTCGCCCATCGCGGCTACCTTGCCCGTGAGCGATTCCCGTTCCTCTTCTATGTCGGCAGGCAGTTGGACCGAGACGTCGCCCGGGTCTTCGATATTGTACGTATCGCGCAGGTGCTCGATAATGGTCAGGCGCTTTTCTTCGAGGACCGCCAGATCCTTTTCGGCGTTTTCTTTCCGGGCACGTACTTTTTCCATTTCCTTGCCGGCATTTTCGATCGATTCCTGGAGGGCCTGTTTCTGACCGTGAAGGTTGCCGAGCATTACCTTGAGCTCTTCGAATCTCGCGACGTGTTTTTGTTGCTCCGCCTGGAGTTCTTCATGGGAACGTTCGAGGTACCTGATCTTCCGTGTCCTGCCGTCGATGTCCCGGTTTATGGCTTCGAATTTCTCCTTGAGGCCGCGCTTTTTTGCGGCGAGTGCTGCGATGGCTTCCGTGGAGCGCTCGCCCGTTTCACCTATCGACTTGAGCATATTCGTCTTTCGTTCAATCTCGATGGTAATGCCGTGCCAGGTGGATTGCGCCGCTTCGTACTCTTTTTTCAACCTGCCCAGCGTCTCCCTCAGATGGGCCATGGATGACTCTATCGCCGTTTTTTCCTCCTCGTGGCGGCTGCGCTCGGCGGCGAGTGCGGCAGCGTCATCCGGTCCGGCATCATCGAAGGACTCCGCGACCGCCTCCAGGTCGGAGACCCTGTCGGCGGCACTCTTCCACTGCGCTTCGGCGATGAGGAGGTCCTTTTCGAGGGCCCTGATCCTGCCTTCCTGCCCTTCGCGGGCACCGCGGGCGGAACGGTACTTTCCGTCGCAGGCATCGAGAGCCGGCCTCAAATCCCTGAGGGTACCGGCATGGCGCTCAATATCGGACGATAGTGTCTGCAGTTCCTTCTCGAGTTTCAGCTTCTCTTTGAATTGCCTCACGTCGATTTTTTTCGAACCCGTCCCGCTGAGGATAATGCCGCGGGAATCGACATAGACGTCATCGTTGATGAATATTCCCTCTTCGCCGCCGGCTACCCTGGACAGGGCCTCTTCTATATCGGCTATCCATGAGATATCGATCTCCACGTCGCCCCCGGACGTCTTGAAGATCCCCTTCGGAGAGAAGAAGATACGGTTGCCTTCCCTTGCCCGCACCGCTGCCGCCACCGATTCGGCGGAGTCATCCCTTATGACCTCGTATTCCAGTTCTTCCTGGAAGAATCTCTCCAGGGCCTTGATCTTCGGTTCTTCGACCTTGATAAGGTTGACAAGGCGGTCCTCGGCGGGAACGGCATCGGGAGAGCCCTCGATGTATCCGCCAAGCTGTTTGAGAAAGTCCTCTTTCAGGCGTTTTTCACTTCGTGTGCTTTCAACGAGGACCTTGAGGCTTTCCATCTCCCGCGCAGTCTTGTCGCGCTCGGCAAGCAGCGCCGATTCGCGCACGGAAAGGGACTCCTTTTCCCGGAGCGCGTTTTGAAGCGAATCGTGAAGTGCCTGACGCTTGCCGTTGAGGGAGGCCATCAGCGCATCAAGTTCGCTGCGCTCGGCCGCCTGCCTTTCGATCCGTTTCTGTTTTTCCTTCTCCAGTCTTTCAATTTCAGCTATTTTGTTTCTTGTCTCCGTAAGCGAGCTCATCGAGACGAAGAGCCGTGTCCGTGATTCCTCAAGCTTCTTTTCGTTTTCTTCGATGTCTGTCTTGAACGTCTGCGCGACGTCCTGGGCCCTGGTCTCCTTCTCCTTCTCCTGCTGTAATTCCTCTGTCAGGATGCCGGTTTTCTCCTTGAGGGCGTTGATTTCCCCTTCATGCCGGGATATCTCGCCTGCAATTGAGGATTCCTCCTGGGAGAGTCCTTTGACGGAAAGTTCGAGACGCTTGATCTCCTCGCCCAGGTACTCTATCTCAAGAAGGCGGCTCTCCATGTCTTTCTCTTTGCTTTTTAGATCAACTTCCAACTGCCGGATAATATTGTCGGTGAGAGAGAACTCGCTTTCCTTCGCATCGAACTCTTCGGCCAGGGTGGCTTTTTCGGCTTCCTTCTGCAGGATCTCTTCCTCTAGGTCCGCCTGTCGTTCCCTGACCTTTGTCATCCGTTTGCGGAGCCTGGCGTAGCCGTCAAGGAGGAGTTGCCTGTCGATCTCGTGGAGCCTGTCGGCCAGTTCCTGGTATGCCTTCCAGCGTTCCCATTCCTGCTCGGCCTTGCCAAAGGAGACAGTGACCTCCCGGTACACGTCCTCGATGCGCTCGAGATTGGCAGAGGTTTCCGTCATACGGGCGACGGCGTCGCGCTTCTTCTCTTCGAACCGCGTTATGCCGCTTGCCTCTTCGATGACGATGCGCCTCTCGGGGGGTTTCATGGAAATGAGAGCCTCGATCCGGCCCTGTTCTATAATGGCGTAGGAATTGGTGCCAAGGCCCGTTCCCAGGAACGCATCCTGCACGTCCTTGAGCCGGACGATCTTGCCGTTCAGGGAATATTCATTTGTACCGTCCCTGTAGATACGTCTCTTTACAATGAATTCCTTGTCGCCTTCGGTGAGGTCGAGGGTTACCTCGGCGATATTGACGGGCCTCTTGCCGTTGCTGCCATGGAAGATGACGTCGCCCATATCCTTGACCCTGAGGCTCTTTGTGCCCCTCTCGCCAAGGACCCAGACGATGGCGTCGACTATGTTGCTCTTGCCGCAGCCGTTGGGTCCGACGACGGACGTAATACCTTCACCGAATTGGAAGACGGTGCGGTTAAGGAACGACTTGAAACCGAAAATTTCGAGTCTGGACAGTTTCATTGAATCGATTCAATGGCTCGCGTGAGTCTTTTCCTCACTGTCTCTTTTCCCAGGATAGCGACGACTTCGAAGATCCCGGGGCTTACAGTCCTGCCGCACAGGGCCACCCTGACAGGCTGGATGACGGCGACAGGTTTTGCGTTGTATTTCTTCGTCAACCCTTCGATGAGCGCCTTGAGTGCCTCTTCTTCATCCATGGAGGTGATTACCTTGAGGCCTTCGGCAAAATCAAGGAGGATCGGTTTCGTGGCGGCTGTGAGAAACTTTGCCCCTGCGGCCTCGTCGAAAGGAAAGTCGTCACGGAAGAAATATTCCGACATCCGCGCCATTTCCTTCAAGGTTCTGGACCGTTCCCGGAGGCTGACGACGACCCTGACAAGCCTGGCATCGCAAGAGGTTTCGATTCCCAGACCTTTGAGAAAAGGCAGGAGCCGACCTGCGATTTCCTCTTCGGGCAGCGTCTTCATATAATGGCCGTTAAGCCAGGTGAGTTTATCCATGTCGAAGACGGAAGGCGATTTTCCGACGGCGGGAAGGTCGAATTTCTCTATCAGTTCTTCCTGCGTAAATATCTCCTGGTCGCCGTGCGCCCATCCGAGCCTTGCCAGGTAATTCATGAGTGCCTCGGGCAGAAAGCCGTCGTTGCGATACTCGAGAAGCGACGTGGCGCCGTGTCTCTTGCTGAGGCGCGCCTTGTCCTTTCCGTGGATAAGGGGAACATGGGCGAACTGCGGGACGGGATATTTCAGCGCCTCGTAGATGAGTATCTGCCGCGGGGTGTTGTTGATATGATCGTCACCGCGGACAATGTGGGTGATACCCATCAGGGCGTCGTCGATGACAACGGTGAAGTTGTAGGTGGGTGTATTATCGGTACGGAAAATGATCAGATCGTCGAGTTCTTCACATCTGAACGTAATGGTGTCGCGAATGAGGTCGGTGAAGCTTACCTGGCCCGTGACGGGACTCCGGAACCGGATAACGAAGGGTTTACCTTCGTTGGAAGCGTCATCGGGCGGAAGGTCACGGCAGGTCCTGTCGTAATGGGGTTTGCCGCCCTCTTTCAGGGCTTTCTTTTTCTTTTCGTCGAGAACCTCGGGGGTGCAGTAACATTTGTACGCATGTCCTGCCTCGAGAAGCCTGAAGGCATGTTCGCGATAGATGTCCATCCGGTCTTTCTGATAGTATGGACCCTCATCCCAGTGAACGCCCAGCCAGGAAAGGCCGCCCAGGATGTCGTCGACATACTCTTCCTTCGAACGTTCGACGTCGGTGTCCTCTATTCTGAGGACAAAAATGCCGCCGTGATGTTTTGTGTAGAGGTAATTGAACAGGGCGGTTCTCGCGCCGCCTATGTGGAGGTTCCCCGTTGGACTCGGCGCGAACCTTGACTTGACCATTATGATGTCCTCCAGATTAAAGATTGTAGTGATTATAAAGGAAAATGCCGCCGGCATCAATCCATTTTTCAAAGGGGCCGTCCGTGGACTTCCATCGTACAAGAGCCCGTTTTCTTAAAAAAATGAACTTTTTTTGTTTCGGTAGTATATAATGATTTAAATGGACGACAGGTTTCTTAGTGAACTGATCACGGTGAGCGAAAAGGGCGACCTGGAAAGCGTGGTCCAGTTCATCGGGAAGGGCGCCGATGTCAACGGGACGGACCCGAACGGCAATACTCCGCTCATGTATGCGTCGATGCACGGGTTTACCGATACGGCACGATTCCTGGTCGATAATGGCGCCGATGTCAACGCCGCGAACGCCAAAGGCGTAACACCCCTTGCCTATGCCTGCAGGAACAATCAGGTAGGTGTCCTCAGGTTTCTGGTGTCCCGGGGTGCCAACGTGAACGTCCCCGACAGGGACGGCGGCACGGCCCTCACGTTTGCCTGCAAGAGCGGTCAGTTGGAGATCGTTCGCCTCCTCGTCGAAAACGGCGCCGATCTCAACGTGCGGGACCACGACGGCAATACGCCTCTCATGTGCGCCATTTCCAGCAAGTTCGCCGGGATAATCAATTTTCTCATCAGCCGGGGCGCCGACCTGACGATAATGAATAATCATAACAAGACGGCCCTCGATCTTGCCAACGAGAAAGGTCTCCTCAGGATCGTCAACGACATAAAATTCAAACTCCTGGAACGCCAAAAACAGGTATCCTGAAAGCCTCAGGCATTTTCCCCGGAAAGCAGGGATGACACCTTGAATTCTTTACGGATTATTGCGTAAAAACAATTACTTATTTAATTTTTCTCAATATTATGCTACAATATGGCAACCTAGCCGAAAAACGATTACAATTATCGGAGGCGTAATGTTTGATGTAGGAGAAGTTGCAGTATATCCAGGGCATGGTGTCGGCCGGATCGAGTCCATCGAGGAAAAAGAGTTCTCAGGTACAAAGCAGTCATTTTACATTATCCGTATCCTTGATACGGACATGACCATCATGATACCCACCGACGGCGCGAAAAATGCCGGCCTGAGAGGCGTTATCGATGCTTGCGATGTTTCAAGGGTTTATGACATCCTGAGAGACAAGAATATTGTTCATGACAACTCCCCCTGGAACAGGCGGTACAAGGAATACATGGAAAGGATCAAGAGCGGCTCCATTTATGAAGTGGCGACGGTCCTGAAGGAACTTTACAATCTGCGATACTGGAAGGAGCTTTCCTTCGGTGAAAAGAAGATGTTCGAGATGGCGCGGAACCTTATCACCAAGGAACTGTCCATGTCGATCGGAACCGAAGAAGTAATGGTGGAACAGGAGATCGAAGAGATCTTTCTCGCTAACAACAGCAATCAAAAGGGCAATACCGCAAATCACCATAAGGGCTGATTGCTTGGATATATTTGTTCAGATAATTCTGCTTACCGTTACGACCCTTACCGGCTATTTCATACTCAAAGAACTACTGTCGAGCGGTGTCTGGGGGCTTGTCGGGGCGACATGCGGTCTCATCCTGGGCTATGCTATACTGAAGATCGAGTTGAAGCTCAGGGATATATCGCTGAAGATCATTCTCGGAAGTCTCACGGGGGTGGTCGTCAGCCTTTTCGTTGCGAATCTTTTCGTGTCCCGACTGCTTCTTGCCCTCATCAAGGACATCCCCATCACGCTTCCCATTTACATTCTTTTTTACTTCATAATGGGCTACCTCGGTTTCGTCCTCGGGAAAGAAAAGAGCAAGACCCTGGACCTCTCCAGGGTTCCGCTGTTTGAGAGACTGGAAGAGGACAAAGACATCAAGCTTCTCGATACAAGCACCATCATAGACGGGCGTATAGCGGACATTTGCGAAACGGGATTCTTACAAGGAACGCTGGTCATACCTCAATTCGTTCTTTACGAGATACAACATGTTGCCGATCATCAGGACCCGGTAAAAAGGACCAGGGGCCGGCGCGGCCTCGATGTCCTGCACAGGCTGCAGAAACAGACCTTTTTGAACGTGAAGATCGTCGATTATGATTTCCCTAAATTAAAAGATGTGGATACGAAACTCATTGCGCTTGCAAAGCGGCTGGGGGGCAAGATCATGACCAACGATTACAATCTCAACAAGGTGGCTGAACTGCAGGGTATCGAAGTCCTCAACATGAACCAGCTTGCCATGTCGCTCAGGCCTGCGATGCTGCCCGGCGAACAGATCACCATAAAAGTGCTCCGTGAAGGCAAAGAATACGGCCAGGGGATCGGATACCTTGATGACGGGACCATGGTTGTCGTCGACGATGCCAAAAAGTATCTCGGCAAATCCGTGGACGTTGTGGTGACGAGCGTACTGCAGACGACCTCGGGGCGTATGATCTTTTCGAAGCTCAAGGAGCAGGCCGACAAGAACGATATCTTTCCCGACCAATACCAGTTAGAAGAACAGGCGTGATAACAACATGAGAACAATCGCTATTATTCTTGCGGGCGGCGCAGGAAAAAGAATGGGTACCGCCACCAACAAACAGTTCCTGCTCATAGAGAACAAGCCGATCATCGTCCACACACTGCAGATCTTCGAGGACTGCAGGGCCGTGGACGACATCTATCTTGTCGTCAACCAGAAGGACCTGCCCCTCATTCAGGAGGAGATCCTGGAGACGTACAAGTTCAATAAGGTCATGAAGCTCGTCATCGGAGGCAAACTCAGGCAGGATTCCGTGAGAAACGGGCTGGAGGCGATCGAACATCCCTGCGACGTCGTCGTCATACACGATGGGGCACGGCCCTTCATCTCGCCCACCTTTATTGAAAAGGGGATCTTCCTCATGGAGATGTATGATGCCGTGATACCGGCATTGCCCATGAAGGACACCGTCAAGGTCATCTCGAAGGAAGGCTTCGTGGTGAAGACCCTCGAAAGGGATTCTCTCTGGCACGTGCAAACCCCGCAGACCTTCAAATATCCCCTCATCATAAAGGCGTACCGGGAGGGGATGGCCAAGAAGCACTACGGTTATGATGATGCAACCTTTATCGAGCATATGGGCAAAAAGGTAAAGGTAATCGAGGGTTCGCCGTACAATATGAAGATAACGACTCCCGAAGACCTGACGATAGCGAAGGGTTTGCTTTCCCAGCTCAAAGGAAACTTATGAGGGTGGGGATAGGGTTCGATGTACACCGGCTTACAGGGGGCAGAAGGTTTGTTCTCGGCGGTATCGAAATTCCTTTCGAGAAGGGCCTTCTCGGACATTCCGACGGCGACGTCCTCCTTCATGCCATCAGTGATGCAATACTGGGTGCTGTCTCGGAAGATGATATCGGCGTCCATTTTCCGGACAGTGACAAAGATATAGAAGGCATCGACAGTGCGTTGATACTCGAACGGGCCTCGGGGATAGCCCGCGACAGGGGTTACCGTGTCGTAAACGTGGACAGCGTTGTCGTGGCCCGGATGCCCAAGATCGCGCCGTACCGCGAAGCGATGAAACAAAGGATCGCCGGGATTCTGTCCATCGATGCCGGTATGGTCGGTGTAAAAGGGAAGACAACCGAGGGATTGGGGTTTACAGGCCGGGGCGAAGGAATAGCCGTCCACGCCGTCGTGCTCCTTGAAGAAATATAGAGCCATAATGTATGCGGAATCTTCAGGATTTATGAAATGGTCAGGGTAAGGTTCGCTCCAAGTCCGACAGGGCACCTTCACGTTGGGAATGCAAAGACGGCCCTCTTCAATCATCTCTTCGCGAGGAAGAATGAGGGTGCCTTTGTACTTCGCATGGAGGACACGGACGCTGAACGCTCCGATGTCTCCTACGAACAATCAATCATAGACGATTTGCGCTGGCTTGGGATCCGGTGGGATGAGGGTCCGTTGCGCCAGTCGGACCGCCTGGATATATACACGTCCCATGCCCTCGGCCTTCTCGAAAACGGACTGGCTTACAGGTGCTTCTGTTCCGAAGAGGAGCTTTCAGCGGCGAGGAGTAGATCGCTGTCCAAGGGGGACCCCCCGCGATACAGCGGAAAATGCAGGAGACTTTCCAATGAAGAGGCTCAAAGGCTTGAGGGCGAAGGGCAGCCCTTTACCGTTCGTTTTCGTTCCGACGGCAGGCCGATCGCGTTCCACGACGGGATACGGGGAGAGGTTTCTTTCCCGAGGGGCCATGTGGACGACCTCATTATTCTCAGAAGGGACGGCACTCCCACCTACAACCTTGCCGTTGTCGTCGACGATATGCTCATGGGCATTACCCATGTCATACGCGGCGGCGATCATATCTCCAACACACCCAAACAGATAGCCCTCTTCGATGCCTTCAAAACCCCGCCGCCCGCATATGCCCACCATTCGCTTCTCACAGGCACCGACCGGAAGCCTCTGAGCAAGAGACACGGGGCTACTCGGGTCATTGACTTCCGTTCCGTTGGCGTGGTCAGTGAGGCCCTGGTGAACTACCTGTGCACGATGGGCAGAAGCGTGGCCACGGAAATAATGGACGTGGACGAACTGGTCCGGACCTTTTCTCTTGACTCCGTCTCCGGTTCGGACAATATTTTCGATATGGAGAAGCTTCTCTGGTTCAACAGGGAATATCTGAAGCATATGCCGCTATCAAGACTTATCGAAGAAACAGGGGTTGCGGATTCACAGGCAGGAAAAATATCCGCTGTTCGCCAGAATGCCTCCACGTTGAACGATCTCAAGGAATACATGGAAATATTCAATGGCGTGGATATAAGGGAAGGCACGCTTGGCTACCTGATGAACAAGGCCGAGGCCGAGGAAATAGGACATGCCACGAAAGGCCTCCTCAACGGCAACGAAGGGCTTTCCTTCGAGGAGCTCACGCAGACGTTGAGCCGGCCCGCCGACCTCAAGAAAAAGGATTTCTTCATGATCCTCAGGGCCTTCATTACGGGACGGTCCGACGGCCCGCCCCTCAAGGAGATCTTTCCCCTCGTGCCGGTCGATATCATCACAGGTCGCATCGATGCCTATCTCAACCTCAAGCATAAAGGATAACGCCCCGATGGATGCTGAAGGCAGGCGCAGCATGAAGGAGAGGGCAGGAACATTGTATGCCCTCGTGAAGTCCGTTTTTCGCAGCCTCTCCTTGAGGACGCAGCTCCTCCTTATCCTTCTTTTTCTCCTTCTCATATCCATCGGTTCATTGACGATCATCTATACGAGGGCCGAAGAGTCGCTCCTCGACAAGGTCGAAGAAAATATCGATGATATCACAAAGGCCATCCAGATAAGCGTCGAAGAACTGACGTATCGCGGGGATTCCACTGCCCGTCTCAAGGGCTACGTGGACATGCTCAACAAGAAAGGCATCAAGGAGATCTCCATCGTCAGCGACAAATCGGAGGTCATCGCGAGTTCCGATCCGAAAAAGATCGGTACAACCCAGAAGATGACGGAGAAGAAGCCGGCCACCCGGAAAAAGGACCTCATGATCACCGCGCGCCTGGGCGACGAACACCGCAGCGGTACGCAGAGGCTTTACAACGTGATCATGCCCGTCGCGATCAAGGGTCAGAATATCGGATACATTCACATCAATATGGCCCTCGACGACTACCGCCTTCTGCAGAACCGCAACCAGATCAAGAGAATACTCAGCATGATCTTCGCCTTTACCATCGGCATCATCGTATGTCTCGTCATTGCCGAGAAATACACCGAGCCGATCAAAAGGATCGCCGTCGCAAGCAGGAAGATAGCCATGGGTGAGCTTGTCAAGATCAAGGCGACGGACAGGGGGGACGAGATCGGTACCCTTGTGAGCAGCTTTAACGAGATGGTGGACAAGCTCGACGAACGAAAAGAGCTTGAAGAGAAGCTGAAAAAATCGGAGCAGCTTTCCCTCATCGGGCAGCTTTCGTCGGGTATCGCGCACGAGATCAGGAACCCCTTGAATTTCTTGACGCTCTCCATAGGGCACATTAAGGAGAGGGTGACGGAAGAACCGATCTCGGACAAGGAAGAACTGACCCAGCTTCTCGACAGTCTTCTCAAGGAGATCTACCGCGTAAACGAGCTTATACACAATTTCCTCTTCCTGGGAAAATCGATCACGCTTCATAAGGAGGAGGTGCCGCCCGCAGTCCTCGTCAATGAGGCCCTCATCATGGTGAAAGACAAGGTTAGAAGCGGTGTGGAGATCAACCTCGCCTGTCCCGACGGAGCGGAGGCGCTGTACTGCGACAGGGAGTATATGCGGTTGTGCGTCATAAACCTGGTTGTTAATGCCGTCCAGGCCATTAAGGATTCCGGAAGCGTCCGTATTGAATGCGGGGGGGATGACGGCGTCACGTACCTGTCGGTAACCGACAACGGGGAGGGCATCGCGGAGGATGAGCTTGACAAGATTTTCGAGCCCTACTATTCTACAAAAAAACTCGGCATCGGCATAGGCCTTGCCATAACCAAGCGGTTTGTCGAAGAACACGGCGGGACGATATCCGCCATCAGTGAGATCGGAAGGGGAACGACCATGACCATAAGGCTGCCACGCCATGAAGGATGACAACAAGGGAACGATTCTTGTCGTTGAGGACGACAGGAACCAACGTGAGATCATAAGAACGATCCTTTCAAAAGGGGGCTTCTACGTGGAGGCCGCGGATTGCGGCAGAAAAGCGGTGGATGTGCTCAAGAACGGTAATTTCGACATCGTCCTGACGGACCTCAAGCTTCCCGACATTGACGGCACAGAAGTGCTCAGAGAGGCCAGGGCACTGGGAAGGCCCTGTCATGTCATCATCGTCACCGCCTTCGGTTCCATACCGTCGGCTGTAGAGGCGACAAAACTCGGCGCCTTTTACTATCTTGAAAAACCGCTGGAGAAAGACCAGCTTCTCCTCGTCATCAACAATGCGATGAATCAGGTAAAACTGCTCAAAGATAATATCATGCTGAAAGACCAGTTGCGCGACCGCTTTCACATCGATAACATCGTCGGTGCCCACGGCGCCATGGAAGAGCTTTACAAGATCGTAAAGAAAGTCGCTCCGACGAATTCAACGGTCCTCATTCGCGGAGAAAGCGGAACGGGCAAGGAGCTCTTTGCGAAAAGCATACACTACAACAGTCCCAGAAAGAGCAAGACTTTTTTTGCCATTAACTGTGCGGCGATACCGGAGACCCTGCTTGAGAGCGAACTCTTCGGGTATGAGAAAGGCGCCTTTACGGGTGCATTTTCGAGACACACGGGGCTTTTCGAACAGGCCGACGGAAGCACGCTTTTTCTGGACGAGATAGGCGACCTCACCCAGAGCACCCAGGCAAAGCTGCTGAGGGTACTCCAGGAAAAGGAGGTACGAAGGATCGGCGGAAAAGAGACCATCAAGCTTGACGTCCGGATCATCGCGGCGACAAACAAAAAGCTGGAGCAGGAGATCGAAGCCGGAAAATTTCGCGAAGACCTCTACTACAGGCTTAACGTCATCGCATTCACACTGCCGCCTCTTCGCGAAAGGCTTACTGATATACCTCTTCTCGTCGAGCATTTCCTCAGGAAACTGGATGTTACCCACCAGAACAAGAAAGGCCTGGCCGCTGATGTGCTCCAATGTCTCATGCACTACTCCTGGCCGGGCAATGTCCGGCAGCTCGAGTCGGTGCTGGAGCGTTCCTACATCATGTGTGATACGGGTTCGATCACCATGGAGCACGTCCCCGCGGAAGTCAGAGAATACGCACGTCCGGAAACCGCCGTCGACAAGATCACCTCGAGACTGGATGAGCTTATAAACGCAAAGCTTACGGCCGCCGAATACCGCCTCTATCTCTACCTTACCAGGCTTGACCCGGGGGACGGCACATCGGATCATCTTCTGGAGCCAAAAGAGATCGCGGAGCACCTGGGGATAAACAGGGACACTTTTTTCGTCGCTGTATCCAAGCTCAAGGAACTCGGTCTGTACGACTACAAGGCCCGAATGAACGAATTGAAACACTCGGCGCAGATCAAGCCGGCAAGAAAGGCATAGTCGGATATTTCCGATCAGGCGGTCGCAATGAGTCGGATATTTCCGATTATTGGAAGATTGTCCGAAGGCAGTTTTTGATCATCCCTTTTATTATCAGTCCCTTACAACCATGGCATGGCAAATGCAACTACAACCCTCATGCAATTCAATGTAACCAATAAAAGGGAGGGAGGTGAAAAGAAAATGAAGAAAGGATTAATGATCGTTCTCGCGATTCTCATCAGCGTAGCGTTTGTTACGACCGTGCTGGCTCAGGACAAGAAAGCCCCGGCCCCGGCTGCAGCAACCGACAAACCCGCGGCAGCAACAGACAAGCCCGTGAAAGAGAAGGCAGTCGACAAAGCCAAGAAAGCCGGCGTTAAGAAGTTCGCAGGCGAATTCGTCAGCATGGACGAGGCAGCGAAGACAATCGTCGTAAAAGGCGAAAGTGAAATGACCTTCGACGTTTCAAAGGTTAAGAAGATGGCAAAGTTCGCGGCTGGCGACAAAGTTAACGTAGTCTACACCGAGGCAGACGGCAAGAACGTTGCCAAGGCAGTGGCGAAAGCCGGCGCAGTGAAGGAAAAAGCCAAAGAGAAGAAAGAGAAGAAAGAAGAGAAACCGGCAGCGGAGAAACCCGCAGCAGCACCGGTCAAGAAGTAAATCTGCATTTGCAGACAAAAAAAGGGAGGCCTCAAAACCTCCTTTTTTTTGTGCCCATTTTCGGGGAAAGACGAAAAGGCCATCTCGCGACCGTTGCGCTTAAGTACGCACCCCCTTTAAAAACTCATCGGGTCCGCCTCTATCTCGACCCCGGGGATGTCGTAAAATCTCTTGAAGGCCTCGCCCAGGAGGTATTCGTCGCCTTTGAGTATCACCTTCCAGATATGGAAGGGGGGTTTCTTCAGAGGCAGGGTGCCGAACAGGGCCGCCTCGAGGCCCTGTTCGGAAATGACGTTCCTGATCTTCTTCAGGGCGGCGTCTGCTCTGGCCGCGGTTTTTGCGCGTGCCTGAACGAGAAAGACCCTGACAAAGGGCGGAAACTCCGCTTCTTTGCGTTTTTGCAGTTCCTGTACGCAAAAGTCGGAGATGGCGAGATATCGGGCGGGATCAGCGGGTTCCCGTTTAGTGGAATGGATGAGGATCTCATCGGGAGTCAGCGCGTCGAAAAGATTGGCAATGACCTGGTGCGTCTTTTCTTCTGACCTGTAGCCTCCCATTTTTCTCAGTTCTTCCCAACCGGCAAGGATGAGCTTGTCGACATGGAACCCGTAGAGCTTGGAGAGGGACTGCGTTCCAACGAGAGTGACACCGTCGCGGGAACCGAGTTTCCGAACTGCCGAAATCTCCTTTTTCAATGAATCGCCGGTGATGCGTATGATTGAGTTACCGGGCTGTGTTCTGCGGAGGTGTTCCTCGATAAAAAGAGCGCCGATACGGGAAAAGCCGATCAGGTTACTGCCGCAATGGGGGCAGGCGCTTTCCAGGGGAAAGCGGGCCGCGCACCCCGGGCAATACAAGTTGTCGCCCTGTTTGTCGTAACCGAGGGGTTCGCCGCAGGTCGGGCAGGATAATGCCTCCTTACAGACATGGCATTTCAGATAGGCTCCGTAATCCTTTCGCGGTGTGTAAACGGCGAGGCGTAGTCCGTCTGAGGCCGCCTCGGCGGCTTCAAGACCCAGGTGCTCCAGAATCTCTCCGGCTGACCGGGACCCCGGGCCTTTTGTGATCTTTTGAGTGTAGCCGCGAAGCCATTCGTTACAGGTGACCGTAAAGCCGCTTTCGCCGGCAAGGTGCATAGCATCGATCGACGAGGCGGCGGAGCCCAGCACGAGAGAGATATTGCGGCGTTCGGCCCTTTCCACTGCCACCCTTACGGAGTTGAACTTGAAACCTTCTTCATTCTTGTACTCATCGTCGTCGCTTCTCTCCACGACGATCAGCGACAGGTCGGTGAGCGGAAGAAAGACGCAGTTCTTGTTCCCGAGGATAATGTATCCGCCTTCAGAGCGAGTTTTGAAATATGT
Source organism: Deltaproteobacteria bacterium UBA5756 (assembly GCA_002418985.1). Taxonomy (GTDB): domain Bacteria; phylum Desulfobacterota; class Syntrophorhabdia; order Syntrophorhabdales; family Syntrophorhabdaceae; genus Delta-02. Next base: position 129,753 of record DIFE01000066.1, on the reverse strand, counting down.
TTCCATCCTTTGCTTTACCGGTATGCCGGAAGCAAACCAGAGGACCCGGGGGCCGTGGATATCCTTCAACCTCTTTGTGAACCATGCCCCGGCCGCATAGTAGTCGGGCAAGAGAAGAAGAATATTCCCGCCGCCGGTCAGATCACGCGATATAAGCCCGTTGTAGTACTCCAGCCTCTTTTCGATGGAATCGATATAAAGGACCTTCTCACATTCATTCCCGGCAACGGGTTGAGACCCCGTCGATACCGGAGCGAAGGCCCGGTCCGTAAGCGTTTCACGCAGGTTCAGGATCTTTTCATTGTAAAGCTGCAGAATCTTCGTCCTGCCGAATTTGCGGATTGCCTTTCTGAGAGAGATGCCGTTCATATCCGCGAGGCTCCCGGACTCGACAGTGAGAAAACGTTCCAGGTCCCTGACAGGCGGCAGGGCATATTTGAATACCAACCCCGGCGGTGTAACATAAAAAGAGGAAGACCATTCAACGAGCGCGGGGAGATCTTCGCCGATGAGGGGAAAGAAATCCAATACACCCGTAATTGATTTCAGCCCCGTACTGTCGCCCTGCCGGACAGAGACGACGACGCCGGAGGCCTCCCTGTAACGAAAAGGGACGAGCACCCGCGACAGCCTGAAGACGTAAGGGGCCAGTTCCTCCGGTACTGTGTATGAAAAGGATTTACCGACCGGGATTGGAAGGGCTACATCGACGATCATGAAGAAAAAAGAAGATCCCGGTAGTTCAGGCTCTTCAGAGATTTGACGTGGGTCAGCGCTTCTCCTAAGATTCTGCCCCCTATCTCGTGGAAGGACTCCGGGCTGTCGGTCACAAAATACTCATACTTGCCACGGCCCCGCTTGTTGAAGAGATCTCTTTCCTCGAGGATCTTGAAGGCCTCCTTGGCCGTCTCTTTTCCCGAGTGCACGATCTCGACGCCGCTCCCCATGGTCTGCCTGATCACGTCTTCGAGGACGGGGTAATGAGTGCAGCCCATGACGAGGACGTCGATCCCGGTTTCCCTGAGGTCGCCCAAATATTTCTCGGCCATGAGGCGGGCGATCTCATCGTGCTCGAGACCTTCCTCAACGATGGGCACGAAGAGGGGACAGGCCCGCGAAAAAACTTCCATATTCGCATTGAGCTTTCTGATAGATCTTTCGTAGGCCATGCTCTTGATTGTCGTCCTGGTGCCGATAACCCCCACTCTGCCGCTCTTCGTGTGTCTGACCGCCTCCGTGGCGCCGGGACTGATGACGCCGATAACGGGGACGGGCATTCTTCGCTGCAATATCTGAAGGGCGAAGGCGGAAGAGGTGTTACAGGCAATGATGAGGAGCTTGATGCCCTTCGTGAGCAGGAAGAGGGCGCTTTCGAGGGCGTATTTTGTCACCATCTGGGGCGACTTGTTTCCGTAGGGAACTCTCGCGGTATCACCGAAGTAGATGATATGTTCATGGGGAAGAAGCTCCTTGACCTCTTTGAAGACGGTCATGCCTCCGACCCCGGAATCGAACATTCCGATGGCGAGCTTTTGCATGGGTACAGATTAGGAGAGATGGGTTGAAATGTCAAGGCAATAAGGGGAGCCTTTTTCCTTGCCTTTTTCCGGCCATTATTGGTAAATAGAAGAAGAGATTCCCAGGACAATTAGCCTTTTTTCCACAACTGCTCAGCGCTGTATCGCCGAAACCGGTAGTCATCGGGGCATAATATCCGGCGGCGAGTAAAAGAGACAAGGGAGGCTGAAAACTTTGGGCACGACGAAAATTGGTATTGCCTGCGAGGGCGGAATGGTTCAGGCCATATCGGGGAAAATTATGGCCCGAAAGGCGATGACGGCGGGGAATATAACAAGGCCCGGCCTGGTCCTGGCTTTTTGTTCCAACAAGAGCGGCCCGGAGGAGTTCTTCCGCGGCATTCGCGAAGCCGCCGGTGCCGATGTCCCGATTGTCGGAGGCTCGGCAATCGGAGTGATATCCAGCGAATTTCTTTCTTACAAGGACACCGTGGCAGGGGTGATGGTGCTGGAGTCGGATTTGCTCGGATTCAGGCTGGTATCCGCCGGGGAAGTTGACAGGAATGAGAAGAAAGCCGGCAGAGAAATGGCCGCGGGCATAGCACATGAACCCGACGACAGGCTGCTTCTCGTTTTTTATGATTCGATCAAGTGTCCGCCGGCCGGTAATTCTCCTCCCATCATGAATTCATCGACACCTCTCATAGCCGGAATCGCCGAGGTGCTTGGCGATACTGTGCCCGTTATCGGAGCGGGGCTCATGGGCGATTATGACTTCAATGAAACCGTCCAATTCTGTGGTTTTTCAACGGGATCTCAACAGCTCCTCGGCCTTATGCTTGGTGGGGATTTCTCGGCATACCATCGGATAGCCCATGGCTGTACCCCTCTCGATGGCGTGTATCACAGGGTGACGAAGGCAGCGGGTCCGCTTCTCTACGAGATCGACGGCAAGCCGATCGTCAAGATGATAAACGAAATGTTTGACAGCGAGGAATGGCAGACGGAGCGCCCCCTTGATTTCCTGACCCTCGGGGTCCATTGCGGTAAAAAGTATGAGGGTTATAAAGAAAACCACTATGTGAACAGGTTGATAATGGGGCTCATTCCCGATAAGACGGGCGTAATGATGTTCGAATCCGATCTTAAGATGGGCGATGAGGTACAGTTCATGGTCAGAGATGCGGGCCGCATGGTCGAATCGGCGAGGAACAATTCCCGGCTCCTCGTTGACACAATAATGGGGGAGGGTAAAGTGCCCTTTCTGGCCCTGTACATCGATTGCGCGGGCCGGGCGAAGGGATACTCCAACACGGTTGTTGAAGAGGCGGCGGAAGTCCAGAAGGTTCTTGGCGAGTACGGCATTCCTTTGTTTGGTTTTTACTCGGGAGTGGAGCTTGCTCCCTTGCAGGGAAGAACGAGAGGCCTGGACTGGACGGGAGTCCTTACCATTCTGGCAAGGAACCCCTAGACTCATGGAGAAAGACCTTCAGGACGAAAACGTTACTGCGTATTTCAGGGATATTGCCCGGGAGACGGGCAGGAAATATCTCAGGGAAGTAAGCAAACTGTCGCGGATTATCGCCAGGGCCAGGAAAACGGAAGAGGTCTTGAACCGTTACAGGGTCCTTGTCGAGAGTTTTTCCGATGCCATTTTCATGCTGGACGAAGACAGAAAGATACTGTCGTGCAACAATGCATTCCGAAGCCTCTTCCAGCTCAGGGAAGATGAGATCGAAAAGAAAACGCTCCGCATTATCACCGGAAGTGACGAAGACTGCGACCGGTTGACCGCTCTCATCGACGACATCATCGTCGGAAACAACACCCATGTTTTCCCCTGGGAGTTTGTGAGAAAGGATGGGTCGCCGGTGGTCATGGAGGTCACGGTCTCGAAAGTACGGACCTCTCTTGCCGGTGACGCGGCGCCCCCGGGGGGCTGCGTTTTCATTCTCCACGATATCTCGGAGCGCATTGAGCGCGAGGACGCCCTTAAGGCCGCCGAGGAAAAGTACCGCAATATCTTCGAGAATGCGGCGGAGGGTATTTTCCAGGTGGCTGCGGACGGCCATTACCTGAGTGCGAACCCTGCTCTTGCGAGTATCTTCGGATTTGATTCGCCCCGTCGGATGACGTCAAACAAGGATCTCAGGGCCGGGAAAACCTTCGTTAACCCCGAGGATTACCGGCGCCTGATCACAATCCTGCGGGCGCGGGGGTTCGTAGAGAATTTCGAATCGGAGCGATTGAGGACGGATGGCGCAAGGATGTGGACGTCAACGAACGTTCGCCTCGTAACGGACGGGAAGAGCGGTTCCCACTATTTCGAAGGAACGGTTCGGGACATTACAAGGCGAAAGAACCTCGAGTCTCAACTCAGACATTCCCAGAAAATGGAGGCCATCGGCACGCTCGCCGGCGGCGTTGCCCATGATTTCAACAACCTCCTTACCGCTCTCATCGGGTACGGCAATCTTCTCCAGATCAAGATGGAAAAGGACAATCCGCTGCGTGTCTATGTGGACCACGTCCTTTCTTCGGCAAAAAGGGCGGTAAACCTGACGAACAGTCTTTTGGCTTTCAGCAGGAAACAAGCCGTGAATCTTGAACCCAACGGGATCAACGAGATCATAACCGGTGTGCAGAAGCTCCTGGAAAGGCTTCTCCACGAGGATATAGAACTGTGTGTCCGGCTCTGTCCGAAAGACATTACGATAATGGCCGACCGCACGCAGATCGAGCAGATTCTGATGAACCTATCCACCAATGCCCGGGACGCAATGACGAAAACCCGCATCCTGACCATCACCACCGGGCAGGCATCGATCGATAAGGCCTTCATCGGCAAACATGGCTATGGAAAGGTGGGAACCTATGCCCGGCTGTCGGTCGCCGATACGGGACACGGAATAGACGAGAACGTGAAAGAGCATATTTTCGAACCTTTCTTCACCACGAAGGAAGAGGGCAAAGGCACGGGACTCGGACTCTCCACGGTATACGGCATCGTGAAACAACATGACGGGTATATCACGGTGGATAGCGAACCGGGTAAGGGAACGGCATTCCATCTCTATTTTCCCTCGGTACGGGTTAAGAGGGAAAAAGCGAGACAGATCGAAGCAAAAATGCCCTCGGGCACGGAGACGATCCTCGTGGCTGAAGACGACAGCGAGACACTCCAGTTCATGAAGGACATGCTCGGTGAATACGGTTATGCAGTGATAGGCGCAGCCGATGGGGAAGAAGCAGTCCGAAGTTTTACGGAGCACCGGCACGAAATCGGGCTCGTTATTATCGATGTGATAATGCCGAAGAAAAACGGCATGGAAGTCTACGCCGAAATAAGCGCGCTGGACTCTTCCGTCAAGGTCCTCTTTATAAGCGGTCATGCGCGCGACATCGTGCTTGACAAGGGGATCGTGGATAGCAGAAGCAATTTTCTTTCGAAGCCGATAACACCCGACCTGCTGCTTGATAGATTAAGAACACTTCTTGACAAAAAGGCGCGCCCCGCGCCTTAATATTTGTCGAATATCCCCTGTATCTGTGCAGGCCGCGAAGTCTTAGCCAGGGCAAGCAATGCCTGTCGCGCTTCACGGCGAGGTTCAGGAAATGGATCCGAATTGTCTCGCCCTTATTGTTTTATTCCACATTTCCTATTTCCGGTGTAAAGTATCGGATAATACAAATCCCGTTCAGGGGGCAGGCATGAATTTCGGCATTCTCGTTTTTCCAGGAGTTGAGGAATTGGATGGGATATTCTCGGTATGTGGGCGAGACACGCAGATGGCTATCTGAAACGCAAGACTTGATCGGAGGTGGCTGCCATGAAATGCGTCAATATTCATCACGTAGGCTTATGGGTCAGAGATATGGAAGGGATGATCGCTTTTTTCACCGGGACAATGGGATTTCGCCTGGTGACCCGAAACCCCCGCGGCAGCATGGGGCCCGGGGAACGGGCGATGGTTGACGCGGGAGACGGTCAGTTCGTAGAACTTCTAACGGAGCCGAATGTTGCGCCTCGCCCCGATTTTCCCATTCACCCGGCCGGTCACGTGGCCGGGATACTCCACCTGTGCCTGAGAGTGACGGATCTTCCCGCCTGGAAAGAGAAGCTGTGTTCTGAGGGGTACGATGTGACGGGACCCATTCCCGAAACAGGCTTTGGCGGTACCGAACTCGGGAGGCTCCGGCTCATGTTCTTTACCGGGCCCGAGGGACTGGGCTTCGAACTTTTTGAATTCGAGGAAGAACTCCCCAGCAAATAGCGGCTCTTCGCCTGTCCGGCGTTCGCAGTTTGTCGGGGACACGGAAAGATTTGCATTTCGGGCAGGAAACGATGGACAATATGGCAGGTTCAAAACAATGGTCGTACCGGTCTTTCTTCCCCATTCAGGCTGCAATGAACGCTGTATCTACTGTCACCAGGGATACATCACGGACATCGGCGAAAAGGATTTCAAGACAAGAGTCGACAGCGCATTACGGGGCCGGGTTGAGCCCTGCGAGATAGGTCTCTTCGGAGGCAACATCTTCGGGATAGAGCCTGCCCTCCTCGAAAGGCTTTTTTCCTGTTTCGACGAACACCGCAAGGCGGTAAAGAGTTTTCGCCTTTCAACAAAGCCGGTGCCTCTTCGGGACGAAACGATCACGATCCTCAAGAGGAACGGGGTTGACATCATCGAACTGGGCATACCCACGTTCAACAACGCCATTCTTGCCGCAGTCAACAGGGCCCACACCGCGCAGGATCTTTTTCTGGCCTACGAGAGGCTCAGGGGAGAAGGGTTCAGGCTCGCCCTTCAATTCATGGTCGGTCTGCCCGGCGAGTCACAGAGCGATATCGAGGAAACAGTGGCGAACATGATCAGGCTCCGGCCGGTTTATGTCCGCATCTATCCCCTCGTCGTCCTGAAGAACACGCCGCTCTTTGCTCTTTACTCAAAGGGTGATTTCGTTCCCATCCCCTTTGACGAAGCTCTCGACCGGGCCTGCCTTATCTATCTCAACGCGATGAAACACAACATCGACATTGCCAACGTGGGCCTTACCGACAACGAAATGGTCAGGGATATGGTTGCCGGCGGTTTCTACCATCCGGCCTACGGTTTCCTCGTCCAATCACGAATATTCCGCAGGGCCGTTGAAGGCGTACTCAAAAGGCTTGACTGTCCGAAAGAGATCACTATTATCCTCCACAGGAACGATATCCCCCTGCTCGTAGGCCACAAGCGGGAAAACCTGTCAGGGTTCGCCACGATGGGATTTGAGTTGCGCTGGGAACCCTCGGGAAAAAAGCGAGGCACCTTCGAGATCGTAAGCGGGACACAGAGGATTGAAGCATCGGTGGTCGATTGAACGATCTGGCTGATTGGGTCCGGAGTCAGTAAATCGGGGCACGCCTACTCACCATTTGTCTGTTACCAGCCCCGAAGCCCCTTCATAGACAATGGGCTTGTTTAGTGACCCGGCGGAGACTTCCCTGAAGAGCTTTTTCCTGTCGATGTCGATGAGGGAAGCGAGGCGCAGAAAGAAACGGATCCTGTCGCGGGCTGATATGCGTTTCGGGATGGTGTTGTTGAGCTGGCAAAAGGCCTTCTTGAGAACCTGTGCGGTGACCCTGGTGAAGCGGATGTCCTCAACATCGAGAAATAAAAAGCCCCCGGAGTCGAGGACGAAGACGTTACAAGCCTTTAAGTCCCTGTGGGTGATGTTCCATCTCATGGCATCCTGGAAAAAAGCGGCGAGGGCGTCGATAAAAAGTTTGCGACGCTTTACGTCCATGGCGTCATAATTTCTGTCGAGATAACGGTCCAGCTCTTCGCCTCTGCCCGTTACGTCTTCCATGGCTATGTACCCGTTGGCCCCCCGGGCAGGGATGACCGCGCAGTATGCAGCCGGTGTCACGGTCTTGTGCATGTATTCCAGGGCGACGTGATTTCTCCATGCAGTCTTGAGACGTTTCGTTCCCGAGTATGTCTTTCTCACGTGGTCGGCGAAGCGCTCCACCTTCACCTTCCTGTCGCTCTTGAGCGTCGCCACGTACGCGCAGCCGGCGCACTCTTCCCGGCCGCGTATGAAGAGGTCCGTTCCCTGCCGGCGAACAACGGAGGTGTCGCGGAACGCCCGGGTCATCTTGTTCACTACCCATCTGCCGCGCAGGGCTTCGACGGCATCCGTCGTTTTCTTCCTCATTTCGGGGCCTGCCGCGTAGCGGCTGAAAAAGATGCCTTTTTCGCGGGGACTTATATCATAATAAATGGTGCCAAGGGCATGTGTCAGGTTGGCCAACTCGTCGTCGTCGGAAAAGGACCTTCTGATGCTTACCTTGTGGAGGTCGATGAGGTGAAACACCATACCTGAAACAAGGATGTTGTCGAGGTGCAGGTCATCGTGGCGGACTTTGTTCTCCTTGAGAAGGAGAAGAAAGTCAGCGAGTTGATTGAGAAGCTTTTCCCGGTCCGGGTCCTCCTTCATGAGCATGAGAAGGGTCGTGCCTTCAATAAAACCTTCCGCTATGGCGGAGACCCTGTCGCCGATGCCGTATCCCAGGGGAATGGGCGCGGGGATCCCGATCGATGCGAGCCTTCCGGCGATGATGAATTCTTTCTTGCCCCGTGGGGCGAAAAGGGAACGTATGCGCCCGGCCACCCCTTTTTCGCTGAAGGTCTTGATGAACACCTTTTGTCCATGCGATTCGTAAACCCGGTAGCTCCGCCTTTCGCCCCGCGGATGCGTGAGGTCTTTCAGGATGGGAAGAAGGCGGTCGTCTTCCAGGAACCAGGTGAATTGTTTAGAGGAGAATTCTCTCATATTCTTTCCGGCTGCGAGTCCGTTGAAAATCACTATACAACAGAGAGTCACAAATAACCAGAGCATTTGTAGCGACATTTGTATTGACATCACGATGCACTAGGGTGAAAATATGGCGTTTTCCATACGACAGAAAATAGAAGGAAGAGGTGCCGACGCTTATGGGTGGAATCGTCAAAGAGGCCAAGCGGGGAATCAGAAAAGTGAGGAAGTTTCTCGACCAACGTGCTTACAGTAATCCGAAGCTTGAGAAGGACATCGTTACAGGTTTCCACAGGCTGTACTATGACGCGGCCTCGCTGGGAAAGACCTGGAAAAACACCCGCTGGCTCGGCGTATATACACAGAAATGCCCTCTTGACCTGTGGATATAGCAGGAGACCCTCTGGGATACCCGTCCCGATGTCATCGTCGAATGCGGCACCGCCGAGGGGGGGACTACTCTCTATCTTGCCTCCATGTGTGACCTCATCGGTAGCGGCAGGATCGTCAGCGTCGATATTGACACAAAGCCGAAAAGGCCCGCCCACCCCAGGATCACTTACTTAGGCGGCTACCTCGACCGCTCCCGACGTCTTTGCCGCGGTAAAGAAGCACATTGCTCAGAATGAGAAGGTCATGGTTATCCTCGACTCCGACCACAGCAAAAAACACGTCGATGAAGAGCTTAAGATTTACAGTAACCTTGTATCGAGGGACTGTTACCTCATAGTGGAGGATTCCAACGTCAACGGCCACCCGGTTCTCCCGGATCACGGCCCCGGCCCCATGGAAGCCATCGACGAATTCCTGCAAAAGGATAACCGCTTCATCATCGATGACGGAAAAGAAAAGTTCTACATGACCTTCAATCTCAGGGGATATCTCAAGAGAGTCAAATAAAGACGGGTGAGGTCCCGGGTTTCGGGTTAGAGGCAAAACGCGGTCACCCTTTTTTTGAAGATAATGAGGATTTACTTTTTATCCTGAAACGTGAAACCCGAAACCTTAAACCGTCTTTAGAATCCTGACCAGTTTTGGGGCGCAGGCCTGGATCGTGTAGTCTTTGAGGACGGTCTTGCGTCCCGTGAGGCCCATTTCTTCTCTCAGAGCGGGGTTGGTGATGAGGATCGATAGCTTTTCAAGCCACTCCTCGGGTGAACGTGCATAGAAGCCGCTTATGCCGTCTGTTACGACGTCTTTGTTGACGCCCACGGGGGTGCAGACGGCGGGGACGGCGACGCCGAAGTACTGGAGGATCTTGAGGCCGCATTTGCCTTCGGACCACAGGTCGTTCACGAGGGGCATGAGGCCGATGTCCATGTCCTGAAGGTCTGTTATCTCCGTCTCTGGCGACCACATCTTCTTGATGACGGGGATGTTGTCACAGTCGATGAATACATCGCAGACGATGCTCAGTTCGGCTTCGGGGTGTCTTTTCCCCAGTTCCTCGAATATGGGTTTCATCTTCTCCATGTAGTGGATGCTTCCGTGGTCGCCTATCCATCCGATCATGACCCGTTCTTTCTTTCTGGTGTAGTCTTTGGGGATGTAACGGTCGGCATCTATGGCGGTGGGGATGACCGCCACCCTGTCGGTGAAGGCGCGTGTCTGTTCCATGAGGAAACGGTTGCCTGCTATGACGAAGTCGGAGGCCTTCACCATGTCGGCGAACCTCTTCATCCGTGTTTTCGAATGGGGCGAGCCTGCTTTTGAGTTGCGGTACATGACAGAATCGTCGAAGTCGTAAACGATCTTCCGGGCCCGTCTCCGAACCAGGGCGAGGAGGGGTCCGCTGAAGCGTTTTCGCTGGAGGAAGAGGCAGTCATACCGGGGGAGGCCACTAAAAAATCTGGCCAGTTCCGCCGGGGTCCCCGGGTATGCGTTGACCTCGGTTTCGATCCCTTCCGCGTTGAGGTACGGGATAAACTGCAGGACGCGGTAACGGCTTGCCGCCACCTCTTGTCCCTGGATCAGGAAGAGCACTTTCATACAAAATCCCTGTCGAGGATCGATTCTATGTATTTCGGTGTTAGTCTGCACGCCTGCTGGATTTGCCTGCGTTCCCTGAGGATATGGGGCATGCACAGGTAGCCTGCCGCGGTGCCCCTGAGGTAATGGAAGGTTCTCAGTTTCCAGAAGTTCTTAAGGATTCTCTTCAGAAAAACGCCCATCCGGTTGCCGACAATGGCGGGAAGGTTCCTCCTTATGAGTTCGCCGGGCATGTTTTTCCAGAAGAACAAAGTGGAATTGCGGTTGTTGAGATAGGTGGGACGATAGCGCCGCTTCTTTATCGTGGCGCCCACCATGTGATAGCCCACCGCCTGGGGCACATACAGGGCCTTGTAACCGGCCAGCTGGGCCCTGAAGGCCAGGTCCACATCCTCGAAGGAGGCGAAGAAGACCTCGTCGAAGAGCCCGATGTCATCGAACATGGCCTTTCGGTACATGGAGGCGCCGGCATTGACGCCGAAGACGAACTGTTCTTCATCATACTGTCCGAGGTCATTTTCGCCGGCCCCCACGATTTCAACATGTCCGTCGAGGTTGACCCTGATCGCCAGCACGTTGATCCGCTCGCGCTCATGATAGCGCATCAGCTTGGGGCCCGCGGAGCCCGCATATGGATGACTTTGGAGGGAGGCGAGAAGTTCCTCCATCTACCGCGTGTCAAGCTCAATATCGTTATTGAGAAGGCATACATATTCTCCGCGGGAGGCCTCGATGCCCCGGTTCACGGGATAGGCAAAGCCATAATTGCGGTCTAAAGGGACGATCCTCACCTCGGGATAGGTGTCCCGAAGGAGCCTCAGCGAACCGTTGTGGGACCCGTTATCCACGACGATGACCTCGAAGCCCCGAAAGGTCTGCGTGCGAAGGGTGTCAAGACACATGGGCAGGAGATGTTCGCCATTGAGATTGGGGATGACGACGCTTACCTTCGGCATTACGCAACCTCCGTCGTTTTGCGGGCGCTGAGGATATACTGCCTCACGAGCAGTTCGATGAGCCTGTTGCCGCAGAGTGTGTTAAGCCCCTTGAGCCATCCAGCCCCGGAGGGTCTTTTCACGATCCTGTCAACCTCATACATACCCTGCGTCCGCGACCATCTCCCGTACAGACCGAAGGGTGAAGAAACGCAGGTGTGTCCTGTCCATGATGCCGTCATCGCAATATTCCCATTGTCCCTTGAAGGCGAGCTTTTTGATGATGCGGTAATGGCGGATATTGGGTATGCTGACAACGATGCTGCCCCCTGTCCTTAAAAGCCTGTTGTGTTTGCGAAGGACATTCCAGGGGTCTCTGAGATGCTCCAGGACGTCGCCGTAGAGGATGCAGTCGAAATGGCCGTCTTCATAGGGAAGGTCCATCGCCTCCACGTCGCCGATATAGAAGGCATCGTAATACGGCCGGACCGACCGGGCCACGTCGTCCACGATCTCGATGCCCGCTACCTCTGAAACCCCTTTGGCCTTCAGTTCCTTTCCCGTCAGGCCGCCCGCTGAGCCCACTTCAAGGATGCGGTCCGCGCCTGAAGGTATCATGCCCATCATGTCATGACGGACGCTGAAATAGTAGGGTGATCCGGAAGTCTCCGCCACGTTCACCTCTTCCTCTTTTTTTCTTCAAAGGCCTTCACGAGGACCGCTTCCATCTCGTCCGCGTTTCTTTCCATGGTAAAGGATTCCATCTTCTTTCTTGCCTTCCTGCCCATCGCTTCCTGCCTGCCCGGGTCCGTGAGGGCGGAAATGGCGTCGCCCAGGGCTCCGATGTTCCCGGGCTCATCGATGACGTAGCCTTCATCGGGCGAAACGAAGGCACTGGCACCGTTCCACCGGGTGGTGATGACGGGCAGCCCCGAGGCCATACCCTCCATCGTGGTCAGCGAACAGGCGTCATAATATGTCGGGTGGGCGAGCAGGTGGGCCTGCCGGTAGATCTCCTCGGGGGCCGATTGCTCGCCGGTGAAGGTAACCCGGCCACTGATCCCCGCCTCATCGATGGCGCTCTTGTACCGGTCTTTCTTTCCCCGGCCCATGATGATGAGGCGCACGTCTTTTCCCTGGCGCACGACCTGTCCCATTGCCTTAAGAAGGGGAGAGAGCCCCTTGAGCCTGAAGTTCCCTGCACAGAAAAGGACCGCGGTGGGGCCTTTGGGTCTTTCGGCCGCCGGTCTGAAGCGCTCCGTATCGACGCCGTTGTAGACGATATCGAAGGCATTCATCTCGATGCCATAGTATGCCGACATATGTTCACGGACCATATCGGAGATGGCTACGATCCGTGTAAACCGGTCCTTCGTCAGGGAATAGCTTTCTATCCAGCGCTGGATTGCCTGGTTGAAACTGTGCCTTAACAGGAAAGCCTTAAGGTTGCGCTCCGCCCCTTTGTCGCAACTTGCAATTTCCCTCTCCATCCAGACGCTCTGAACTCCCCCGTGGCTCTGATACACGTCCAGATCCAGGATGTTGCCATAGCCGAGCATTACGTCCGGTCTAACCCTGTGCAATGCCTGCCTGTGTGTCAGGGCGAAGGAGAGATTTCGACGCCATCTGGGATAGGAATTGGGACTGAGCGGAATGAGCGTGACGCCGGAAGTTTTGACTCCGCGGGCGCAAAAGACACAGACCTCGTGTCCTTTTCCGGCAAGCCTTCGGGCTAGATCAAAGGTATAACGTTCTGCGCCGCCTTTCTTCGGGTCGAAATTGTATATTGCCAGTCCGATCTTCATTTTTTTGTCACTGTACACCAATCGGGGGAAGAAATAAAGGGGTTATGCCCGCCGGTCCATGCACAATAATGATTCGTAGAAATTTTTCATAGCCTTTGCTTGGAGGCGGAAATTCCATTCTTCATCGGCCCGTTTGCGCGCGTTTTCCCCCAATTGGCGCCGGATGCCGGTATCGCGGACAAGTACTTCCATTTTTAAGGCAAGGTCCGGTGCATCCCATGACGTGACAAAACCTGTTTTCCCATCATCCACGAGATCGGGCAGCATACCCCTGTCGGACACGATCGCCGGCCGGCCCATACTAAGGACCTCGCGAAGGGCACGTCCACTTCCGTCGCTCCCGGCACGCATCATTATGTAGATATCGAAGGTCTGGATCATCAAGAAATAATCGTCAAAACGGTAACCGGCTATGATGACGTCCTTTTCGATGCCCAGTTCCTTGAGCGGTTTCATAACGCTTGTCTCGATCTGTGAACTCCTGCCGACGATGACCAGTTTCACTTTATCAACCCGTGAGCGCAGAGCGCTGAACGCGTTGAGGATCACGTCGTAGCCCCGATCGGGTTTAAGCCTGCCGATAACCCCGATGACGCGGTCATCGGGGGATATTCCCAGTTCTGTCCTAAGGTCGCCGGAAGGGCCTTCATAGGGTTTGATCCCCGGCGGGACGGTGCAAAGGCGCTCTTCGGGGAAATGGAAATGTGCCTTGTCAAGCTTTGCGAGTCTCTGGCTGTATGTTACAAGGCCGTCCGTCCTCCCCATGGCCCAGGACATAAATAGGTTGGCCGGGAGACCGTCGCGTTTGTGGTCGGTCCTGACGATGCGGGGGCGCGACCTGTAGAATGTCAGAGCCGTGACCGCGGTGAAATAATCGTGGGAAAGGTGGGTATGGACGATGTCGAATTTTTCCCTCTCGACGTATGGATTGAACGAGGTCAGATCATGAAACCAGTCGCCTGCGGAAAAATACCTGTTGAGTCTGAGACCCTCATAACAACGTATGCCCCTTCTTCGCGCCTCTTTATCGACCGTTCTCTCGGGAAAGTCGATCGGTGTTTTACGGTATGCCACGACGACATCGACACCCTCGTTCCGGAGATTTTCGCAGAGCGAGAGCACGGGTTCGGCCGGTCCGGTCCATTTCCACTCAGAAAAAAGATGAAGGACCTTCATTTACCGTAGAACTCGTTTATCGCCTGGCAGACATACGCGATCTCGTCTTCCCCCAATGACGGGTAAAGGGGTAGGGAAATTATCCGACGGGCAGACGTTTCAGCCTTTGGAAACGAGCCGGGCCTGTATCCCAGTTGATCGTAAACTCTCTGGAGATGTATGGGCGTTGGGTAGTGAATGAGCGTTATAATCCCTTTTTCGGCCAGGTATGCGCGCAGGGCATCGCGGTCTTCTGCGGCTATAACGTAGAGGTGGTACACATGGTAGGCGTATGGCGCTTCGACAGGCCTTTTCACGGGCAGGTCTTTGAGACCGGAATCATACAGCGATGCCTTTTGCCGCCGTGCGATATTCCACTCGTCGAGAAAGGGAAGCTTGATCCTGACAAGGGCCGCCTGCAATTCGTCGAGGCGGGACACGAATCCTTGCACATCATGGACATGATGGTTTGTCTGGCCATGCGCGCGTAGCACGAGCATCTGCTTATATGCACTCTCGTTATTTGTCACAATCATGCCGCCGTCGCCGTAGCACCCGAGGTTTTTTGTTGGGTAAAAGCTGAAAGCGGCAACGTCACTCATCGTCCCGACGTTTCTGCCCTTGTAGCGCGAACCGTGTGCCTGGCAGGCATCCTCCATGAGCATCACACCGTATTCCCTGCAGGCATCCCTGATCTCATCGAGCCGGCAAGGCTGGCCGTACAGGTGAACAGGCACGCAGAGCCTAATGCCATCCTCTTTTTTTAAGAGGTCTTTCAGGGCTGCTGGGTCCATGTTGTACGAATCGTCTTCAATATCGCAGAAACGGGGCACGAGGCCATGCGCCGACAGCGCCATTGCAGTGGCTATGTACGTGTTGGGGGTCGTGACGAATTTATCTCCCGGTTTAAAACCAAGAGCAAGCCCGCCTATTTTTATCGCATCCGTTCCGCTGGCAACGCCGACGGCGTATTTCGTTCCCACATAGGCGGCGAATTCTTCCTCAAATGATTTAACCTCACGGCCGAGGATATATTCTCCTCCTGACAATACATTTTCAAAAGTCTTTATGAGGTTCGACTTTATTGTCTTGTGGTCCCGTTCTATATCGAAAATTTTAATAATCATTTAAATTTCCATTCTTTTTGGTGATGGAATACCAGTGTTATTGAAAGCGAATCGGGTCAGAAGTCAAGCGAATCACCCCTAATATATCTATGTTTTTTCTTTCTGTCAAATCAATCCAATCGGTCGGGTGTATTTCTTTACAGCAGTTGAATGATCATTTCTCTGGACGAAATCGGGGAAAGGCGTTTAAGCAGGGCAGACAATGGAAGATAATTAGTTTCCATCCGGAAACCCCCTGTTTAAGGACAACACCAGCAGCCGTTGTCAGGGTAACCTTCCGGTATACTCGTAATGTCTGCCGGTCATACCCCGAGTCCCGGTATTTCATGCTCTTTTTCATGCTCTTTTTCAGGATCTGGGCGACAGTAATCCGTGTCCGTGATAATGTCCCGCTCCTTGTCTCCCCGATCAGGCCGATGCAGGCCTAAGCCGAGATATAATCAAATCTTGGTGACGGGATCTTTTCCCTGCGTATCCTATCGTTCATGATCTATGCCGCCTGCTATCCCTGGTCCTTCAGTTCGTCATCAATAAAAGGTATTCCTTCAAGGACCTTGGGGATAAGCTTGTAACCCTTGATCTTCTTCCAGGTCTTTCTCGTTTCCAACGACGAGTTTAAACACCATGGTCAACGTTGCCAGCCTGGTTCCGCAACCCTTGGTTTTCTTTGTTCTGAGCCTCACCGTCGCAAAGGTCGATTCAATGGGATTGGTTGTCCGTATGTGGATCCAGTGCTCGGCCGGGAAGTCGTAGTAGGTAAAGAGAGTATCCCTGTCTTTGGTGAGGCATTCGCAGGCTCCGGGGAACTTTTTGCCGTAGAGGGATATGAATCCGTTCAAACCGACAAGGGCCTCTTCCTTTGTCCCGGCCCTGTAGATATCGTGGATCTTTTCCTTGGCCCTTGGCTGTATGCTTTTGGGCATCTTGTCGAGGGAGGCCCCGGTCTTTTAGGGATGAGAGAAGCTCCATCCGGGAGAGCTTGCTCTCCCGGTAACCGTCAAGCACGGCGATGAGTTCCTTGGTCCCGTCCTCACGGGCGCCGATGAGGATGAGAAAGTACTGTCTTCTGTTCTCCATATCTTCGAGGCGTACGTTGAAGTAGATGCCAGATTTTGGAGGTTGCCATGGCTCAATCGTGCGAAAGATATTTTACGTTATCCAATTGAGAGCGCTTTATTGTCTTTTTGCGTTATATTTCATCGAGTTGGGGTTTCCGGACGGAAACTAATTGAGAAGCAGAAAAAAGACATCGCGGATGAAATCATGAGGGATTCACTGAGCCATCGTATTTAATACTCATTAATAACACTGACAATATATTCTATTTCAACATTATCTAATTCTGGAAAAATTGGCAACGATATAATTTCATTAGCAAATATTTCCGTATTCGGTAAATCACCTTCTTTATATTTTAAAAAGTTGTAAGCCGGTTGTAGATGAATAGGATAAGGGTAATGTATGCCGTAACCGATTTTGTTTTTCGACAAATATTTTATAAAATTAGACCGGTTCCTGACCCTGATAATAAATTGGTGAAAAACATGATTTTCCAAATTATCTATTTCCGGTAAAACTATTTTTTCGTTGATTATATTTTTAATATAATATTCAGCGATCTGCCGGCGTCTGGAATTCCATTCATCAAGATATTTTAATTTCACATTCAAAATTGCCGCCTGGAGTTCATCGAGCCGACTATTATAACCTTCAATTTCAGCCCGATAATTATTTTTTATGCCATATACCCTGAGTCGACGGCATTTTTCGGCTAAGTGTTTATCAGACGTTATAATTATTCCACCGTCGCCGTAAGCCCCCAGATTTTTTGTGGGATAAAAACTAAAAATAGCCATGTCGCCAAAGGTCCCAACTTTCTTGTCACTGATCGTAGTGCCATGCGCCTGAGCACAGTCTTCAATTACTTTTAATTTATTTTGTTTGGCAATTGCCAGAATAGCCGGCATGTTACAGGCTTGTCCGTAGAGATGGACGGGCAAAATAGCTTTAGTTCTATCGGTAATAGCTTTAGAAATTAAATTTTCATTGATCAAAAAGTTATCTTTAATATCAACGAATGAAGGGATTGCTCCTAATTCCCTGATTGCGCTTACTGTTGGAATGGCGGTATTCGCAACGGTGATTATCTCGTCTCCATTTTCGACCATAATAGCTCGCAGAGCGATTTTAATCGCATCTGTTCCGGAATTTACACTTATCCCAAAGGTAGCACCGATGTATTTTGAAAAATTGCTTTCTAAACTTTTCACTTCTTTGTCAAGAATTAAATGTCCGGAATTTAATACCTGTTCAATCCCTCGATGTATTGGTTTTTTTAATAAATTATATTGTCTTATATAATTAAAAAAGGGGACTGTAAGTTTATTTTTTGACATAATTTAAAAATTCTTTGTAATTTCGAATATAATCACTTTCATTAAAATAATCGTTTGCTAATACTAAAATGACACAGTCTGACGAGAACCTTGTCATAGTATGCCATAACTTGGGGCCCAATCGAACACCGTAGATTGGATTATTCATTAATATGCTTTGTTTTTTCTCACCATCGTCAAGACTTAAAGTAAAATGTCCGTTAATACAAAAAATAATCTGCTCCAACAATTTATGGGCATGCTTGCCACGCTCTGCTTTTCTGTTATAAAGGTTGTTTATATAATAAACTCTCTTAATTGAAAAGGGCACGTTTTTATTTGCTTCTCCGATAACTAAATTGCCGTCAGGAAAATCATCAAAAACTTGCAATTTTATTAAACCTGAATTTTTCACCTTTATTTTTCTTACCATTTTTCACCTGAAATTGGCTACCATGCCTAATTCTTTATTATGATAAAAAAAAGATCTTGATATTAGAACCTTATTTTTGAATACAATCATTGCCCCCATGACCGTTCTCAATTTCCCATAATCGTGCGTGCTTCATGAATACGTAATACATTGTACATGCCAGGATGATGAGCCCCGGGATACCATCGAGAAAACCCCTCTTGAAAATGTAGTCCCTGAGTAGCCGATAAATCGGGCGTAGCAGTAAATTGGACAAATGAAAACGGCGCCCCGCATTAAAGAGGTCGCGGGCATAGGCCTCGGAATAGCGGTCTATGGTGCGGATCTGGTGCGCCGTGTCGCTATATGGGGTATGCATGTAATGGTTTTTCATATGGCCGGTGCGCCCGTCCACGTGAACCTTTGCATGGATACCGCCCTGCCAGTCGCCGCGGTCTTTCCTGTATAGGCGTATTTCTCTGTCGGGGTACCACCCGCCGTGCTTTATTTCCCTGCCGAGGTAAATATTCCTCCGGTCGACAATATACCCGTCATTCGCAGATGCCGAAGCGAGGACCTCTTTCACCTCGTGCTTAAAGGGTTCCGGAAGCCATTCGTCCGCATCGATGAACATGACCCAAGGGTTTTTACACTGGTCCTGCGCATACTGGTATTTTTCCCGCAGATCAGTTGTATCGAGGTGCAGCACATGATCGGTATATTTCGCAGCAATTTGAGCGGTGCCGTCAGGGCTGTGCGAATCGACGACGACGATCTCGTCGGCCCAACCAGCAACGCTTTCGAGCGCCTTCCCGATGGTAGCGCTGTTGTTGAAGGTGATCATGTACACGGACAGGGGTAATTTTGTATCCTGTTCTCTCTCCATTGTCATGTGGTCCGATGGTATTACAATATACTAAAAAGTGCTTGAAATCAAATAAGAAAGGCAGGGCGGATCAGGGATCAGGGTGTGAAGGTTGCTATGTTGCGGGACACTTTGGGACGCTTAAGTGCGAAGGTAGTCGGTATCCCCTTCGGTTAGGATGTTTCTCCAGCAGAATCAAGCCGACCCCGCGTGGGAAGACGGATATCCCATAAGCTTAAAAGTGCCTATGATATAAAATAGTTACACTTTTAAGATGCTATTCCTACAAAACTTCCCTATTTTTCGTCCCTAGTCCCTAGTCCCTAGTCCCTTCTTCATTTTTCTTTCAGATTCTTGATCGTCCTGATGATATCGCGGGTGGAGTGGTCCTTGGGGTCGCCGACTATTGCGACTTTCCCCCCGTAGGAGAGGACGATGTCCCGCTCGGGGACGCTGCCCTCGGTATAGTCGGTGCCTTTGGCGTGGATATGGGGCTTCAGGGTGGAAAGGAGATTCTCCACTGTGGATTCTCCAAAGAGGATGACATAGTCGACGCAATCGATGGCCGATACGATTTCCGCCCGCTCCGCTGCGGGGGTGACCACCTCTTTACGCTTACCGAGACCCGTAACGGAGGAGTCGTCATTGACAGCGACGATGAGAATGTCCCCCAGTTCCTTCGCCCCCTTAAGATACCGGACGTGTCCCACGTGGACGATGTCGAAGCACCCGTTCCCGAAGACGACCTTTTTCCCCGCCTTCTTTTCTTTTTCGATGATCCCCTTGAGTTCGCCAAGATCTCTAACTATAATGCCCATTGCACGTGTCTCCTTTCATTCCCCTGTCCGCTGCGTCATTGCGGACAAGGAATACCTATCCAAAGGGACTTCCACCGGTTCCCTTTCGCACTGCAGGGCGCCCCATATGCGTGCTTCGCTTCGCATCAAAGGTTCTCCTGGCTTCCGGCTTTCGCCGGAATAACGGAAAAAGCCCGAAATCCGAAACCCTTCAGCCGCCTTTTAAATGACCCCGCCGTTTTCTATCGATTTCTTCAACTCCGGTATGGTGACCGTTGCCGTCCCCCGCTTCATGACCACTATGCCTGCCGCGTAATTCGCGATCCGCGAGGCGTCGAGAAAGCCTGCCCCGCTTGCGAGCGAGAGGGCGACAGTGGCGCAGACGGTGTCGCCGGCGCCGGTAACGTCCGTCACGTCATCCTTGCCGGATATGGGGATGTGATGTACTGCGCCATCCTTGAGGAAGAGGGTCATGCCCCTGTTGCCGCGGGTGACGAGGAGGGCGGACAGGTGCATCGCGGACAGGACCTTCCTGCCGACCTCTTCTATCGGGTCGCTTTCCTTAAGACCCGCGAGGGCATATGCCTCGGATTCATTCGGGGTGATCATGGTAAATCCCGCGTACTTTTTCAGGCCATATCGTGAGTCGCCGACGACGATTTTATCGTTGGCGAGTATCTTCATATATTCCATTACCCCGGGGTGGACGGCGCCATGCCCGTAGTCGGAGACGACCACTGCGTCGACGTGGGGGCAGATGGCGGCCAGCTTGTCCATGAGAAGGGCCTTTTCCTTTGCGGTATGCCTGCGGCCGTCATCCTTGTCTATGCGGATGACCTGCTGTTTTGACACGTGGGTGTCTCCGGCGAGGATCCGTGTCTTCGTGACGGTATCGCCGCTTACGCGTATGATGCCGCCGGTGTCGATAGTCTTCGTCGCGGAAAAGAAATCCATGAGTTTCCAGCCGATGGAATCGCCGCCGACGAAACCGATGGGATAGACCTTTGCCCCCAGGGCGGCGAGGTTGTTTATAGTGTTGCCGGCACTGCCGGGATATATACTCGATTTTTCGTATTTGATCACGACAACAGGGGCTTCTCTGGAGAGTCGATAGGGTTTGCCGAAGATGAAGACATCGGCAATAATATCGCCGACGACACAGATTTTCTTTCCTTTGAACCGGTCAAGAAAACGCGGCAGGCCCGTCGGGCCTTTTTCCCGTTTTTCCTGCGGCCTCCTTCGAATGTCGCCTTCAGACGGTTTTATCAAGGATATCCCCCAGTAGTTGAGTGATTTCTTGCGGCTCTATTCCTGTCATGCATTCGTGGTTCCCGTCGCATTTTTTCTTATTGCAGGGGCGGCAGGCCATGTTCTTTGAAACTACATACGTGGATGTTCCCGGGTAGGAGGTATAGCGTTCATCCATCGGTCCGGCGAGGACAATTGTAGGGACACGAAGGGCCGCGGAGATGTGGCGGGGGCCGGTGTCGTTGCTTACAACGAAGGCTGCCCTCGCCAGGCACACCTTCATGTCGCGTATGTTCATCGATTTGATCCCGGCATGTTCCTTGCCGCGTATCCCTTCGTAGATCTTCGCCGCAAGATCGGTTTCGTTACCGCCGGGAAGCATGTAGACGTTCATGCCGTACCTGTCGATCACCATGTCCGCCAGTTCGGAGAAATAACCGACTGGCCAGCACTTCGACGGGCCGTACTGGGCGCCGACGATCATAATGCCATAGGGTTTTGTCAGATTTGCGAACTCCTGATCGAATTTCTTTTCTTCGTCGGCGGTTACGGCAAGAACTGGCGCCTCGATGGATCGCGGGATTCCCAGAACGTCGACGATCCTGAGGTAGTGTTCCGAGGTGGGTTCAAGACCGGTGTGTTCGTCCACCTTTACATTCAGCATGAAGCCCCGCTTGTTTCGGGCATAGCCTATGATCTCGGGTACCCTCAGGTTGTAAAAGAACAGGACCGACCTGAACGAGTGGGGAAGGGCGATAGCGCGGCTGAAACCGACCTTCTTGAGCCTGTTTGCCGTTTCAAGGAAGAGGGAAAGCCCCTTGCCGTTGATGGCAACGAAACGGTCGAAAAGATCGAGGCCATTGAAAAGGTGAATGGCGCCCGCTTTTCCTACGGCCCATATTTCGTCTGTTGAGTGTTGCCTCAGCGCATGGAGAAAGGGAACGGCCATCACCATGTCGCCGAGCCAGTTAGGCAGATATACTATCGTCTTTCCAGTCACTTCGTACGCCCATAAAAGGATTGTATCTCACAGTATAATGGAGTCCTCCCGATTTTTCCATGCCTTCGTTAAGTTCCTCCACAGCGCGAAGGATGCTTTCCTTCTTTTGATGCCAGGTTGCCTTGTCCATTGCCTCGATCTCTTCAGCGAGACGCCTGAACCCTTCGGTGTGTTCAAGACCGGAATGGGCATTGACGAAGGCACACAGAATGGACTTGACCTTGTCGCAGTAAAGATCCACCTCGGGGCCCAGCCTCATGCAGGTCTCATCGGTAAAGTTGTCGAGCTTCTCCATCCGTTCGAGATCGATCTGGCCCGACGACCGGGCGATGCTGTAAGCCTTTGTCCCCACAAAGGGGAAGAAGAGGGACCAGCGGAAACGGCCGGGTTTGATCGCGGCAAGAAGGTCCACGGTTTCCCTGATGTCTCCGATTGTTTCGTAGGGTAGACCGAGCATAACAAAGGCCGATGTGTGAAGGCCGTACTTATCCGCGATGGCGAAGGCATCCTCGATATGTTTGTTGGTCATGTAGCGGCTCAGCACCTTGCGGCGTATCCTGTCGCTGCCGCTTTCAAGCCCGAATTTCACGATGCGGCAACCGGCGTCGCTGAGCAGACGAGCCGTTTCGTCGTCGAAGATCCGGGCGTGGGCGTTGCAGACGAAGGGGATGTCGGTGACGGACGTGTACCGCTCGGTGAATTTCCTGAGCCAGACCTTGTCAAAGGTGAAGATGTCATCATCGAAGATGAACATTTTGATCCTGTCATAGTGCCCGAGAAGGTACTCGATCTCGGCGATCATCTGGTCGACAGTATGCCTCCTGATATAGCCCCTGGGAAGGTGGCCGCTTTCCTTGTAGACCTCTATGATCTTGTGATTGAGGCAGTATGTGCACCGGAAGGGGCAGCCCCGTGACGCCGTGAGGCCCACCCATCCGTCTTTCGCGTCTATTATCTTCTGGAAGTCGAAGATCTCGTAATCCTTGAAGGGCAGGGTGGTGATATCCGTGAAAGGCCTGAGGGGTTCGATGACGGCTTTGCCGTTTTCCTTGCGGCCGATATTCGCGACACCCTTCGGGTTACCGGCCGCGACGAGTTCGGCCAGAGCTTCTTCCCCCTCGCCGACGCAGATAAGATCCACCTCGTCCTGCATGAGGGTTTCCACGGGATCCATGGTGACATGAATGCCGCCGAAAAGGATGGGGACATCGGTATAGCTTTTGATGTCCCGGGCGATCTCGAGGGCATATTTATACTGGTTGGTGAGTACGGAAAAACCGATGATGTCGGGCCCGAAGGCCAGTACGTCTTTCTTTATCCGCTCCCTGTCAAGGGGGTAGCCCAGTTTCTCGTTGATATTAACGAGTCCCGTCTCGATACCTTTCGCCTTGAGGAAGCCCGAGATGTACGAGATACCGTAATTGAAGCCGACCTGTGTATTCAGGTTGGGATAGATGAAGAGAATGCGCATATTTTCAAGCCTCGTCTTTCAGGGGAATCTTTCGGAGCGCCTCGAAGACCTCGTCGGACGATATGGTCATGAGACACTCCCGCGTCTTGCAGTCCTTTTTCTTGCAGGGGCTGCAGGGGATCTCCTTCCTTATAATGACGCTGTTCTTTGAATAGGGACGGTTGACGATGAAATCGGTGGGGCCGAAGATGGAAAGGACGGGGACGTTCGCCGCGGAGGCGAGATGGGTGGTTCCCGTATCGCCCCCGATGTAGACGCTGCTCCTGGCAAGGAGGGCGTAGAGCTGCGCGATGTCCGTCTGACAGGCAAGCTGTGCATTGTCGCCAACCAGCGCAACAAGTCTCTGGGCCTCTTCGCGTTCGCCGGGTCCCCAGATTATGACAACGGACCCCATGCGCTCCCGCCTGATCCTCCCGATGAGGTCGGCGTATCGTTCGAGAGGCCATCGCTTGAAGGCGGAGTCCTTGCTCGCAAAAGGGTTCACGGTAAAGAAGGGCGGGCGGATATCATGAGAACGAAGGAAATCGTCTATGTATGTTCTTGCGTCCTCATGCACAAGAAGGGGCGCCGCTGGTATCGGGCCTGCGTCTGCCCACCCCAGATGACGGGCGGCCAGCATGTTGCGCTCCACCTTGTGGATCCTTTTTTGAAATCCGTTTACGCGTTCCTGGTAGAAGATGTGACTCATATCCTTGGCAAAGGTCTTGCCGAAACCGATCCTTCTTGTTCCGCGGGCGGTCATCATGAGCGCCACACTTTTGGCGATGCCGTGAAGATCTACGATCCAGTCGTATTCACGTTTGCGCAGGCTTTTCAGGAAGTCTCCCAGGATGTGCGCGGTGGTCGAAAAATGTCCTTTCCTGAGGTGTCTCGTCAGGGCCGCGCGCGGGAAAAAGATTACCTCATCGATGAAATCCTGGTGTGCAAGGATGCCCGTCACGGAACCCTCGGCAAGCCACGAGATGTGCGCGTCAGGAAAGCGCTCTCTCAAAGCCCTTACCGCCGGTACGCTCATAAGGACGTCCCCGAGCGAGCTCAGCCGAATGATGAGGATATTATGTGGCTGGGCCATCACGGAAGATTTCTATGACTTTCTGGGGTATCGTAACGGGTTTTTTGTCCGTGTTGACGCAGATATGTTTTGTCGTTCCTTCGACAACCAGGGCTCCGTCTCTTGTTATAACATAATGAAAGGTGATGCCCCGGGATTTCATCTCCGTCACCCTCGTTTTTACGATCAGGATATCGTCGTAAGTGGCCGTATTGTAATATTTTGCCTCGAGACCGACGACGACGAAGTGATAGCCCAGTGCCTCCAGATCCCGGTAGGGGTAGCCCTTCTGGCGCATGTATTCGCTGCGCCCCACCTCGAAAAAAGCCGGGTAGTTTCCGTAGTAAACGATCCCCATTCGATCCGTGTCGGCATACCTGACACGTATCGGGATATCGATAAACTCCCCGTCATCTTTGCCGTGATCCCTTGTCCTTTCATTCATGATCAGAGAGCCCTCATGAATTCGGGTCTCAGCATGGCGGGATCGCGCTCGTCAAGGACGTGACGAATCGCCTTGAGCGTTTTTTCCTTCTCTTCGGGGAGCCAGGCCTTGACGGGCAGGTAGTTCGAGGCATGGTTCGAGGCGAAATAGGTATGGTGTACATTAGTGTTCTCGATCATGAGGTACAACTCCTCAAGGAGCATGTACGGATCGGGCACCACGAACGTGCCCTTCTTGATCTCATCGGCGAGGACCGTGCCGGGCACCACGATGACGCTCAGAGCGCCGGCGTAATCGGGCTGGATCCTGCTTAAGAACTTGCCTGTCTCTTCGGCGTGGATCCTGCTTCGCTCGACACCGCCAAGCCCTAGAAGGACCGTGACGGAAAGGAGCATGCCCGCGTCTTTCACCCGTTGCGCCGCCTCGGCCGTTTTGTCGAGTACTGTGCCCTTGCAGACCCGGTCAAGAACGACCTGATCGCCCGACTCCACACCGAGATAGACGATGCCCACACCAAGCTCTTTCAGGGCCTTCAGTTCTTCGACGGATTTCTTGAGGATGGATTTGGTATTTCCGTAAACGCCTATGCGTTCAAGTTTCGGAAAGGCATCACTGACAAGCCGTACGATAGGCAAAAGCCTCTTCTGAGGAATGATCAACGCATCGCCGTCGGCGAGGAAGACCTTTCTGATATACCGCGCGTACTGCTTCGCTTCTTTTACGTCCTCGGCGATCTCCTCGAAGGTCCGCACGCGGAATTTCTTATCTTTAAAAGAGCCGCAGAAAGTGCATTTGTTGTGGGAACACCCGATGGTGATCTGGAGGATAAGACTATCCGCCTCGCTTGGCGGTCTGTAAATTGTTCCTTCGTATTTCATGGTTCAACCCTGTACACCTTTTCCCCTTCTCTTACGAAGCCGTATTTCTTTCTTACCATCTCTTCGAGGTAGCGGTCGTCCTCCCGGATCCTTCGAAGCTCCCGGGAGAGCGTCGTATTACTATCTTCCATCTGCATGATAGATAATTTTGCGGTCCTGGTTTTCAGTTTGACCTTCAAAAGGTCGTATATTCCACCGTCCATGAGAATAAGGTGAAAGAAAATGGTTGAGAGAAAGACTATAAATCCGTATCGCTTTACGGGATTATCTGCCATGCTTTCTTTATATTAAAGGCACACACACAAAATGTCAACCAGTGAAAAGCCCCATTGAGGAAAACTAGCCGGGAATATAAAGACCCATTGTCCGGCGAACCTCATCCATCGTAGCAGTCGCCGTCTTCTTACACGCAGCCGCCCCCTGCGCGAGGACGTCCATGACATAATCCATGTTCCCCTGTAATTCAGCCGCCTTGAGACGGATAGGCTCCAATTCCTTCTTCAGGTTTTCGAAAAGCATCTTCTTGCAGTCGATGCAGCCGATGCCGGCAGTCGTGCACCCTTTATCGATCTCGATAAGCATGCTGTTGTCGGAAAAAGCGCGGTGAATGGTGTAAATGTTGCACACCTCCGGGTTGCCGGGATCTTTTCTGCGCACCCGGTTCACGTCCGTCACGGCCGTCCGGAGTTTTTCCCACACGTCCCCTTCTTCCTCCAGTATGCCGATATAATTGCCAAGGCTCTTCGACATCTTTGACTGACCGTCAACGCCCAGGATCCTGGGTGCCAGGGAGAGGAGTTCTTCGGGTTCGGGAAATATGGGCGAGAAGCGTGCGTTGAATTTCCGGGCGACTTCCCGGCAGAGCTCTATGTGCTGCACCTGGTCTTCACCAACAGGAACGTAGCCCGCTTTATAGAGGAGGATGTCCGCGGCCTGGAGGACGGGATAGTCCATCAGGCCCATGTTGATGTTCGCCCGATGCTGCCTGGCCTTGTCCTTAAACTGCGTCATCCGTTCGACCTCGCCGATGGGGGTGACCGTATTGAAAATCCAGGCGAGCTCGGTATGCTCCGGGACGTGGGACTGAACGAAAATATCAGACTTTTCCGGTGTGAGACCACAGGCGAGGAGGATGACAGCCGTGTCGAGGGTACGCTTCTTCATCTCCTCGGCGGGATATTCTATGGTTATGGCATGGTAGTCGACGACACTGAATATGCAGTCATACTCATCCTGCAGGTACACCCAGTTCCTGATGGCGCCCACATAGTTGCCAAGGTGTATCTCACCCGTGGGCTGTATGCCGCTGAAGATCCGCTTCATCTATCCTCCAAAAAGACCCGACAGCCTCTTTCTCTGTGATTTTTATCGTGTTTAATCTACACCAAATGGTGGAGCAAATCAAATGGGGAAATGGCTTCAGGTTGCAGCCTCATAAGAAATAGGTCCTATAAGTCTTATTCGACCTATAGGACCTATGCCATTCACCGGGCAGGGTCAAACAAGGACCTTTCATCCGGGTGGCGGCCCTGTTTTCCTTGAAGCGTGAAACGCGGAACGCCAAAACAAACAAGCGGGCTTAGTGCCCGCCTGTTTGTTTTTTTTCGACAGCTTTTATTTCGTCCATTCTCTCCAGGTCAGGCCGGTCTTCTTTTCCCAGTCGGATTCGAACCTCTCCGTGAAGAAGGTGTGTAATTTTTCGAAGAGACGTGTCCAACCGGGCTGGAAATCGTGTGTGAGGACGTCTTCGAGGAAGGGGACGATCTCGCCGAGCTTGTCTTTGGGGAGGTAAGCGCGGGCCTTCATCTCGTAGGATTTCTTCAGGGCCTCGGGGCTGAGTGCATGAGCGGTGAGCATGGCGACTCTAAGGTTTTTCTTGACGGCCTTATCGAGAAGGTCGAAGCCGCGCACACCCATGATGTCGAGAACTACTATGTCGTAGTCTTTTGACTCAAGAAGCCCGGATGCGGACTCAAAGTTCGTTGCGGTATCGAAGGTACAATTCGGACAAGCATCCATGATTTCTTCTTCGAGTACCTTGAGGACATCGGGTTCATCGTCGACTGCGAGTATCTTCTTTCCGTTCAGAATTGATTCTGTCATTATAACCTCCTTTTATTTTATAGTTCCGATATCACAGGGGAGGAATGCGTACGGTGAAGCAGGAACCCGCGCCCTCTCCGCTTTTGAGTGATATTTCCCCCCTCATCTTCTCGACAAGGTTTTTCACGCATGAAAGGCCGAAGCCCAATCCTTCGGGTCCGCCTTTTTTGCTCTTCAGGTTAAAAAAGCGTTTGAATATGTAATCCTGCTTCTCTTCCGGGATTCCCTGGCCGTCGTCTTCCACGGAGATCACAAGATCCAGGTCCCCTGCGATTTTCAGCTTCATAGTGGACTTTCGGTATTTGAGGGCGTTGGAGATGAGGTTCCTCAAAATCTGACGGATCTTTTTCGGATCATGAGTGAAAAAGGATTCGCCGTACCTTCCGCATACTTCGATAAGAATTCCGTTCCGGGTGAGGACTTCGTCAAAGGAATTGTCGTCTGCCCTGGCGAGCTCCTCACCGATGGCGGGAGTTACGACCTCCACGGCATCGATGAGCGCCTCCCTCAGGACGTCGGAGATAAGGAACTGGTCTTTTCTGAAGAGTCCCTCCTCGGAGCGATAGACCTCGATGATCTCGAGGAGGAGGGCCTTTGCCTTTTCGGCGTTGCGCTGCGCCCTTTTCAGAGTGTCCTTCTGGTATTCATTGTACGGCCCGAGCTTGTCCTCCTTGTTCAGCAGGCTGTTGACGCTTGCCAGCACGATCGACAAAGGACCAGTAAGGTCGTGGATCAGCAGGTCAACCAGGGGGTCTTTTCGGGTCATATATCAACCTTAATTATGGACCTGACTCGTTACGAATACCGGTTCTAAGATATTCTTTCGCAACGGGAAAAGTCAAACAAAAAGTGGTCGAGCCCGATGCAAGGCACCCCTCGCGGCTTGATACGTGGGGGCAATCGGAGATCCTGCCCGGGCAGATATCCCTGTCGGTGGGAATATGGACACACCGGGAACTCTCCATCGAGATCCCGAAACCGAAACGCCGGCCGTAGACCTTCATCTGGAAAAGGTCGAGTCCCTTTCCCCCCGCGCCGAACTCGTAAACGCTCCTGGAACCGTAGAGATCCGTGTCCTGGGTATGGAAAAAGCCCTCGAAGACATGTTCCTTGTTTTGCTCGGTGATCCCGATCCCGTAATCTTTGACGGCGATGATGACATTCCTGTCATCCCCCGCCAGGGATACCTCAACGAGGCCGCCATCAGGGGTGTTTTCCACGGCATTTTTCAGAAGACCCATGAGCATGTCCCGGACAACGACGACATCCATAAAGATGGAGACATCCTCATCGCCGGTAAGACGGAATTCGATGTCACGGTGGGGCGCATTGTCGCGGGTGTCCGCTATGGCCTTCTGCACCGTCGGATAGAGGAGGATTATACTCTTTGATCTGTTGTCGGGGGGAACGTAATTGGCCACGTATTCCTTGAGGGTTTTCCACACTTCTTTTGTGTCGACGGGGATGTCCGTCTCCAGGCCTTCGATCTTCTTCCAGAGCCGCTCGAGTTCGTCGACGAGGTTTTCTTCTTCGATCTCGCGATAGGCCAGCATGATCTTTTCACATTCCTTCTGCACTTCAAAAAGCCTTGCCATGTAATGTTTGAGGACGTCGAAGTATCCGAGTACAGACTCACCATCGGGTTGTTTGGCGATCTTTCTCCTGAGGATCCTGAGATATCCCTGGATAAGGGCAAGCGGTGTCTTCAGCTCGTGGGAGAGGTGATCGAGGGCCTTGCCCTTTGCCGCATTGAGCCGCTCGAGTTCTTTGCGGGATTGTTCCAGCGTGTCCATGCGGGCCTTCTGGAGCTGAGCAATCTCGATGAACACGGAGACGTGATTTGCGAACATCCTGAGGAGCGTCTCGTCTTCGGCGGTGAACCTTCCCTGGCGCTTGTTGATGAGCTGGATCACTCCGAGGGTCGACCCGGACCTGCTGAAAAAGGGCATGCAGAGCATGCTTTTCGTTGTATACCCGATCGCTTCATCGATGTGGCGGAAGAACCGGGGGTCCTCATGGGCATCTTCAACATTGACGGTCTGCCCCGTATGGAAAGAGTATCCAGAGAGGCCGACATGGGAAGGTGTGCGGAACTTCCTGCCTTCGATCTCGAATACCATATTCGTCCAGAGCTCGTCTGTCAGCGGGTCGTAGAGCAGCAGGTTGAACCTGTCGGCATCCATGACCTCCTTGGCCTTCGATGCTATCTGAATCAGCATTTCGTCGAGGTTAAGGTCGAGGCCGATAAGACGCCCCAACTCCAGCATGGAGAAGAGCTTCCGCTCGGAGGTACCCAGCGCCTGCTCGCAGACGATAAGGTCTTCCCCCGGGGGATTTTGGGGCCCCGTTTTGATATTGTCCCGGTTATGTTCAGACACGCACATAGATCCTTACTGTTTCGACGAAAATAATATTTGTCAGAAGCCCTGGCCTGTCAAGGGTTGTCGTTGATTTCCCGGTGTTCCCTGCAGGGAAAGATTTATGTCGGACACGAGCTTGCCCGAGAGGTCCTTCATGGCTTCACTTAGCGCCGCGGCCAGTCCCTCGGGCGAACGATCGTTCATCGAGGCCGAATGGGTATACTGTTTCTGGAAGACGACCTGCTCCACGGGATTTTTTTGACTCGTATCGATAAGGGTGAACCGTACGCTCAAAAGCGCCTTGCCGGGTGAACCCTCGGCGGATTCACAGAATTGGTCGATATAACCCTCCAGGATGTAGCGCGAAAGATCGGAGTCGTAGTAAGAGTATGTTGCCTTGAATATTCCGGCCCGGGTAATGTCGCGCAGTACGAATCCCGTTACCATGTCGGCCGGATTGACCCGCCAGCGGCTATAATTGTATGTATCGAAGCGGTACTGCCCTTTTTTTACCACCATGGCCGTGGAGTTGAATGCCGGTGAGACGGCAAACCGTTCCACGCGGATCGTCTCCTGTGCCGCCTGAGATGCGGACGCGGCCGGCGCTGAGTAATCCAGGGAATACTGGTCCATCACGAACGGCGGTTTAGTCCTGCCGAGGCAGCCCGTGATAAGCGTGAGGCATAGAAAGGACAGAAAAAAAAAGGCCGCTGTTCGTCTTATCTGTTTGTTCATTGTTTACCTCTTCTTCGGGGGTGGATCGGAAAACAGGATATCCGATGGGTCCGCTTTGAGCCTTTCGATGAGCTGGTCAAGGTTGTCCGTTGCCCTGCGCAGGTTTTCGCCGGTGAGCTGGATCTCCGTCGCGATCGTTTTCGACCTGCGGGAGAGATCGTCTATCAACCTGTTTGTCTTCGCCGACGTTTCCGTAAGCTTCATCTTCTCCAATTCGCTTTTTACCTTGCCGATCGTTTCCTTCGCATCGTGTACGGTATCGCGCGCATCCGTCAGGATCTGGTCGGCCCTTCCGTCACCCACCATTTTCGAAAGCTGGTTGGCGGAATCCGCGAGTGTCTGTGTCATGGTTTCCAGGTTCGAGATGATTTTCGTCATCTTCTGGCCGGCGAAGAAGGTGTTGACGCTTTTTGTAGCCGACACCAGTTCGTCGGAGATTGCCTTGAAGTTCACGTCCTGCAGCTTCTTTACGACGTCATCGACGCCCGATACAATCTCCTGTATTTCCGATGGATTCGAAGGGATGAGAAGGTAGTCGGGTTCGAAGTTGATCTGGGGCGTTCTGTTGATATCCCCCTTTTTTCTATGGTCGAGCTCGACGTACACTATTCCGGTTATGCCCGCCGCTTTCAACTTGGCGATGGTCTTATTGGCCGCGTCGCCGCTGAAGTTGATCTTCATCACCACCTCGATGAGGCGGTAGTCGGGTGCGACCTGAATTTTCTCCACCATGCCGATCTCCACACCTCTGTACTTGACGCTGGAATCGACCTGGAGACCCTGGACCGATTCGTCAAAGTAGGTGACGAATCGTTCGCCCTTCTGGAGATATTGTGAGGCGCCAAGCCAGATGACGGTTCCAACCGCTATCAGGGCGCCCGCGAGCACGAAAAAACCCACCAGAAAATAGGTTTTCTTCTTTATCATGTCGTCATTCCTTCATGTTTTTTCTTCGTCACCCGCCGGTTGAAAAAGTCCGTGACTCTGGCGTCTTGGGAACTTGTCCTGAGTACGCGGGGATCACCCTCGGCGATGATGCCTTTTGCATCCCTGTCGAGCATGATGATACGGTGGGATATGTTGAAAATGGTTTCCAGTTCGTGGGTGACGATGACCATCGTTGTGCCCGTTCCCTCATTGAGCTTTCTGATGAGTAAGTCCAGTTCTGCGGATGTGACAGGGTCGAGGCCGGCCGACGGTTCGTCGAGAAAGAGCATGGCCGGTTCCATAGCCATCGCCCGGGCAATCCCGGCCCTTTTCTTCATGCCGCCCGAGAGCTCAGCCGGGTAGTGGTTGTCATATCCCGCAAGCTCAACCATTCCCAGCTTCATCCGCACGATGGAAGTGATATCTTTCGTCGGCAGCGCCGTGAATTCCGTCAGGGGGAGGGCCACGTTCTCGCCGATAGTCATCGATCCGAAGAGGGCGCTGGACTGAAAGAGCATTCCGATGCCCATGTGAAGCTTTCTGAGTTCGCTGTCATCGAGCAAGGCCGTATCCGTTCCGTTTATCCGGATTTTCCCTTCCGCCGGGGTTTCGATGCCGATGACGTGTTTGAGCAGCGTCGATTTTCCGCATCCGCTGCCGCCCATGATAACGAATATCTCGCCGGGGTAGACCTCGAAGTCCACACCGTCAAGGACGGTATTGTCTCCGTATCGTACTGTGAGACCCTCAACTTTTATGACCGGATCAGCCGTTGTTCGGTTCCCTTTCTCCACATCGGGGGCCTTAGGCCCAGTGGATGTAATGAAGTATTATAGCAAAGGTCGAATCTATTACAATAATCAGAAATATGGAGGTAACAACGGCGGATGTTGTTGCATTGCCCACCGCCTCGGCACCGCCGCGCACTTTGAAACCCCTCTGACAACCGACGGCGGAAATGGCCGCCGCAAAAACAAAAGATTTTACCAGACCCGACACTATATCAAATATGGATATGGCCTTCATTGTCTGTTGAATATAGGTGAAAATGGTGAGGTTCAATCCCACAACGCCGACGATGAGGCCCCCCATGATCGCGAATATGCTGGCAAATACCGTTAAAACAGGCACTGTGACGAGAGAGGCGATTACCTTCGGTATCGACAGGAACCGCATGGGGCTGAACCCCATGGTAGCGAGGGCATCCACCTCTTCGTTGACCCTCATTGTGCCGATCTCGGCCGCAAAGGCCGATCCCGAGCGTCCGGCCACGATGATGGCTGTCATTATGGGACCCAGTTCGCGAACCATGGCGACGGCGACGAGGGATGCCACGTAAACGTTTGCGCCGAACTGTTTCAGCTGAAGGGAAGACATGAAAGCCATGATAAGGCCGAGAAGAAAACTGATAAGGCCCACGATGGGAAGGCCGTCAACGCCCACCTTTTTCATGTATGTCACCACGTCGCCCCAGCGCACCTTGCGAAGGTGCGTCACCGAGTGGCCGAGTTCATAGATCAGCTCCCCACCGAAGGATACGATATCGTACATATCCTTGACGGCAATGATGGATGCATTGCCAAGCTGCTCTATGAGGTTCAGGCGACGTTCCCTGGGTGCCAGGCTGGGTTTGGCGAGCGCCTCCCTGTCGATGAGGCTCAGGATGCCCATTTTTTCCCGTGACAGACCGGAAAGCGTGAAGGCGACGGAGCGGGCGCGCGCCTCATCCTCCAGCTTTACGACGAAGAGGGCCCCGCTTGAGTCAATATAGTCGATGCCCGCCATGTCGACGTTCAGGCGCGAAGGTGTATAGGAATCGAATATGGTGCCGATAAGCGGGGTAAGTTCACCGAAGCGTTCAAGATCCATCCTGCCTGACAGCGAGAGCGTGACGACTCCGTCATCGGCGGTCTCTATATGGTGCTTCGTTATATCGGGCATGGTTATCTATAACATACCGCAGCTAAAATTACGAGCGAAGCGCCCGTCCCTCTGCCTGCCGCTCGTTGCACTGCCAGTATGCCCGTATGCAAATCATCCCGCCGGACGGGCTGATTTGATTATGCTGTATTTCTTGATCTTGTACCTGAGCATTCGCTCGGAGAGGCCCAGGGTTGCGGCCGCTTTGGTCTGGACCCAGTCGGCATTGACGAGGGCCTCGATGATCATCGATCTCTCCAGGGACTCCACGGTACCGCGAATGCCTGAGTCGCTTGCACCCATAGCCTGTTCGGCGAGGTTCGGCAGATCCTCGCTGGAGATATGGTCGCCGCGGGTCAGCACTACCGCCCGCTCCACGATATTCTCGAGTTCCCGCACATTTCCGGGGTAATCGTACCTGACGAGGACATCTCTGGCCTCCCTCGTCAGGCCCTTTATGTTTTTCTTGTGTTTCACATTGTACTTTTTAAGAAAGAAGTCGAGGAGCAGGGGAATGTCCTCTTTGCGTTCCCGCAAGGGAGGGACGACTATATTGACCACGTTGAGGCGGTAATAGAGGTCTTCCCGGAATGTGCCTTTCCTGACTTCTTCTTCGAGGTTGCGGTTCGTCGCGGCGATGATCCGCACATCGACCTTGATCGGATGGGTGCCGCCGAGGCGTTCGATTTCTCTTTCCTGGATCACCCTCAGCAGTTTCG
Source organism: Deltaproteobacteria bacterium UBA5756 (assembly GCA_002418985.1). Lineage (GTDB taxonomy): Bacteria > Desulfobacterota > Syntrophorhabdia > Syntrophorhabdales > Syntrophorhabdaceae > Delta-02. The sequence continues at coordinate 95,118 of DIFE01000066.1, read as the reverse complement.
ATTGAAGCAGGAGAGGAATATCGCCTATCTCATCGAGGAAGATGGTGCCTTTATCGGCGAGCTCGAACTTGCCCGCCTTCCTCTGGTATGCTCCCGTGAACGCCCCTTTTTCGTAGCCGAAAAGCTCACTTTCGAGGAGAGTCTCAGGGATGGCGGCACAATTCACCTTGATGAGGGGAAAACTCTTGCGCTCGCTCAATGCGTGGATCATGTTGAGCACGACTTCTTTTCCGACACCGCTCTCGCCGCTTATTATACAGGTGGAATCCGTTTTGGCGATCCGTACGACCAGGCTGGAAACCTCATGCATCTTTTCGCTCTGATAGACGAATTCTTCCGATTTGAAGCGGTCCCGGAGGGTCTCGCGAAGCACCATGTTTTCACGGACGAGGTACGTCTTTTCCTCTATCTTGCGAAGCTTGAAGAGGAGATCGTCGAGATCTATGGGCTTTGTCAGGTACTCCGAGGCCCCGGCCTTCAGCGCGCCGACCGCGTTTTCGATGCTCCCGAATGCGGTGATCATGACCACTTCCGTTCCCGGGTTGATCTCCTTAATCTGTTTGAGCAGGGAAAGTCCATCCGTGTCAGGCAGTCTGTAATCAAGAAGGACGATCTCGAAAATCTCTTTTTGAAAGAGTGCCAGGGCGCCGGCGCCGTCAGACGCCTCTCCCACGGTATAACCTTCTTTCCTGAGCAGACCGCCCAAAAGAGATCTCTGAGCCTCTTCGTCTTCCACGATCAATATGCCAACCCTGTCCATAGCAAGCTCCTCTCAGACGTTTTTTGACGCGGTCGGTCCGCCGCCTGCATGTTTGCGGGGCAGAACGATCGTGAAGGTAGTCCCCTGGCCGGCAACGCTCGTTACCTTGATGTCGCCGCCATGGTCTTTTACTATCATATATGATATGGGCAGTCCAAGCCCTATACCCTTGTCCTTGGTCGTGTAATAGTATTCGAAAATCCTGGTGATCGCCTCCTGGTTTATGCCGGAGCCGGAATCCCTGATCGAGGTTTCCACCGTTGCGTCTTTCTGCCTTACCGTTACGGCGATCTTTCCACCGTCGTGCATGGACTCGATGGCATTGATGATTATGTTGTAGAATGCCTGCTTGAGCCTGTCTCTCTGACATTCAATGTGAATGTCGGTGCCGGTGGCGTTCTCGATGAAGATCCCCCTTGACGACGCTTTCTCCCCGACGATTATGATTACTTCTTCGATGATATCGCGCAGGGGCTCCTTGCTGAAGGGGGCCTGTGCCCTCGTCGATTGGAGGAACTCCTCGACTATGCCGTTCACCCGTGTAAGTTCTTTCCTGATGATGTCCAGGAAGGTGAAGTATTCCTCTTTCTTCTCCTCAACGGGAACGAATTCCCGTTTGAGGCGCTGAACGGAAAGGCTTATCGCATTGAGGGGGTTCCGAATCTCATGGGCCATTCCGGAGGCCAGCTTGCCCAGCGACACAAGGCGCTCCTTTACCTCCATCTCCCGCTCCATCTCCTTCACTCTCTTTGCATACTTGCGCTCCATGATGAAGAAAGCGTAGATGCTGCCGGCACCGAAGACGAAGAAGACCGCGAGGATCAGGATAAACCCGATGGCAGATCTTTGAATGGTGTCCCGGGCAAGGTTCCTGGAGACGAAGATCTGCATGCGAAAGCCGGGCAGAAGCTTCGATGGCAGTTCCTGCTCAAGGACAAAGGTACCGGGTCTGGCATCGCTCGTTCCCACAAACAAGGCGCCTTTGGCGTCATATATCCTGATGGCGTCGATGTTGAACCTCTTCTCCTCCCTGTCGACGATGTCTCTCAGGATGACCTTTCTCCTGAGTGTTTCCAGTTCCCCCGCGTCTATCCTGACGAAAAGGATGCGGCTGCCGACGTGCCTTCCGAAGAGCAGGGCCCTGTCTTTGCGGACGGGCATCCTGATGGCCGTCGACTGGCCGCCTGAAACAAGTTTTCTGACTGTATTCGCCGGTATGTCACCCTTTCCCTTTTGGGCGATGATATCTCCGCTGAGGTTGTACTCAACGATATTGGCGAAAGGCGATCCGCCAATATCGCCGGGCCGTGGGCTTTTCATGAGATCGGTAATCATGGTGTCAAGCTCGTCTATTATCGATTCATCAAAGGCCATAAGGTTGAAGAAGTATGGCGTTATGATGGCGGGGGACCTGTCGAGGAGGCTCAGGTATTCAAGATTGATGTCTATTTCTCTCTGGATATGGGCAAAGATGATCTCAGCTTCCCCCGTGAGCTGCCGTTCAATATTATTCCTGATGATCCTTATCTGAAAGAAACCGGTCAGGGTGACGAGAATGAGAAACAGCGCGAAAAATAATGGGAAGGCAACAGCCCGCTTATCTCCCATGCCGCCCCGGATTGAAGCGCTGCGTGTTTTTCCTGCGTTCCTGGTCACAGAAGCTGTTGTACCGCTCCCGTTGTCTATCGTTGAGAGACCGCGAAACCTCGGAACGGTACTGCTGGTAGGAATTGTGCCTGGCGGTATCGAGTTCCTGCAATTCGCCCTGCAGCCTGCCGATCCTGGCGGAGTTGGGGCCGGGGTTTCGGTTCAGTTCCTTGAGCTCCATCCTCTTTCGGGCTGTCTCCCGTCTCAGGGACTGCCATTCACCGTTGTACCTGTTCCTTATATCCTCGACCTGTGTTCTCTGGGGCTCGGATAATTGAAGCCCTCTCTCGAACTCGGAATAAGAATTTTGAGCCCAGAGAGAGGGCGTTATGAACATGCACAGGAAGAGAAAGGATACAAGGAAGGTCATGGGTTCACGGGTACCCAAACCTTATGCGCCGGGACCCATTTCCCGCCTATCCACTGTCCCGGTACCTCAACCCACTGTCCGGGGGGTTGGTCCTCGGGCCTGACCTGGCTTGATGAAGGGTAAGCCGCCCCTGGCTGCGCTGTCGTAGCGGCGCGCTGGTTCGTCACGTGCTGATCCACGGCATTGCCGCCTATACCGCCGACGAGCGTTCCTACCGCTGCTCCGATAAGCGTCGAGGCGGTATCGTGGCCGATCACCTGACCTGCTATGGCACCAAGACCGGCACCGATGGCGGCGCCCTTCTGGGTATTATAGCCTTCCGAAGCGCAGGAAATGACGAAGAATCCTGCCGCCATCACCAGTAATGTTGCTGCCAGAAGTTTTTTCATTGCTCCCTCCCTTTTATTTCAGGTGACGGACCAGGAAAGGCCCGTCACCTGGATTGCCGTCACTTAGAACCTGCCGCAGGCACCCGGTCCGGAGCCGCCGCCGAAACCACGCCCGCCGCCGAAACCACGACCATAACCCGTGTCAGCAAGTTTCTTGAGCTGGTCAGGGGTGTAGATCTTTCTCTGATCAAGCTTGAACCGGATCATCTTGTCGTGCATTTTCTGTCTCAGTGTGTCGACTTCCTTTTCCTTGGCCAGGATTGCCGTATCAGTTGCCTTGGGATCGGCGTAAAGCGTTCTCAACTCATTGCGTTTCTGAAACATCTCATAACGCAGGGATGATGTCTCGCTGTTGAACTTTTCCCTCAGCTGCCACATCTTGTCTGTCTGCTCCTTCGAGAGGTCCACACCGGCACCCCCGCCCCGGGGTCCTCCTCCGAAACCACCCGGACCGGCGGCGAATACGGTCGATGTCAGTGCTATGAAGAGGACCGCCACTATTACTCCTAAAACCTTTTTCATTGTAACCTCCTGGTATGGTTTTTTGCAAATCATAGCTCTCTAATTGGCAATTACCGTGCCATTCTGCTATGGTACGTGTAACTCCCCGAAAGGATGGCAGTAATCGCAAATGTCCTCTGTCTGCTTTTTGCTTTTCGCGGAAATAAATGTCGAGGGCGGCCAGACCCTTCGACAAAAGCGTCGAGAGGGGCTCCGGTGGCCGCCGCGGCGGCTTGAGGGCCTGGACGTTAAGACATGCAGCCGTCATGGACCATGCGGTGTTTCATGTTGTCCGGAACGTTCGGACTGTTCAGACCCGTCCGGCGGCTTTTTGTATAGCTCTGCAGGGGCAAGTATGGTATAGTTTTCAGTTTTAATAACAAAATCGAAGGGGTACAAAATCCCTTCGAGGGTCGGACAGGGCCGATCCGATTGACGATTTGGTGGGAATGAAAAGCTTATTGTCCATAGCGGGTTTTGACGCCTCTTCGGGAGCGGGGATCGTGAGGGATGCCGATACCTTCTTCTCCTGTGGTTTCCATGCCATTACGGTTCCGACGTGCACAGTCGTTCAGGGACCGGGTGGAGTGAAGCGCATTGAACCCTCACCGGAAGAACTTTTTCGGGATACCCTTGACACCGCCACGGCCGGGGTTGCGATAAAGGGCGTGAAGATCGGCGTCATCTGCAACGAACCCCATGTTAAGGTGACGGCCCGCTTTCTGGCGAGACGCAAAGGGATACCTGTCATTCTCGATCCCGTCTTTGCTGCCAAGAACGGTATTTCACTCATTTCGGACGGAGGCAGAACTGCCTGTATCGAGTCGCTCTTTACAAAGGTTACGGTGGTGACACCCAATGCCGATGAGGCATCTTTCGTTACGGGCGGGAAGATCCGGACGGTAAAAGCAGCGCAGGAGGCCGCCGAGAAGATCCATTCGCTCGGGCCCCGGGCGGTTGTTGTAAAAGGAGGCCATATAGAGGGCGACCCCGTTGACGTATTGTTCGACGGCCGGGAATTTGTCCTTTACAAAAAGAAGCGGATTCCCCGATCGATCCATGGCACGGGTTGTTCCTTTTCTTCGACTCTTACCTGCTTTCTTGCATCGGGATATTCCCTGTCTGACGCCTTCATGGCGACGCAGGAGTCTCTTGAAAGGCTTTTCGAGTTAAGCTACAGGATCGACAGGAAGGGGTATTTCTACGTCTCTTCGGCAGTGGACAGGATTTTTCGATGCGGCAAGGAAACAGAAAAAATACAAGGGGCTTAAGGGGGAACAGTTGGAGGACCTGGGCCCGTTGATAAGATGGAGATGATACGACCATGAAAAATCAGCTTATTGCAGCACGGGAAGGAAAGATAACGAAGGTGATGGAGCGCGTCGCGCGGGATGAGGGCATCGACAAGGAAGAACTTCGTCGGCTTGTGGCGGAAGGAAAGGCAACCATCCTCGCGAACAACAGGCACAAGAACTTTACCCCGAAGGGAGTAGGCAAGGGCCTCTGTGTTAAGGTCAACGCCAATATAGGCACGTCCCCTGAGCGGGTGAACATCGATGAAGAACTGGAGAAACTGGCCGTCGCCCGGGACGCCGGCGCCGATGCCGTCATGGACCTCAGCACCGGCGGGAATCTGGACGAGATCCGCAAGATCGTCATCGATGCCGCACAGATACCCGTGGGGACCGTTCCCATATACCAGGCGGCTGTCGAGACGGCAAAGAAGAAGGGGGCGATAACGAGGATGGAGGCCGACGATATCTTCGAGGTTATCGAAAAACATGGCGCCGACGGCGTTGATTTCGTGACCGTTCACTGTGGTGTCACGAAGAGCACCCTGGAGCGCCTCAAGAAACAGGGAAGGGTAACGGACATCGTAAGCCGCGGCGGTGCGTTCCTCGCGCAATGGATCATCGTCAATGGCAGGGAGAACCCTCTCTATGAAAATTTCGACCGCCTGGTGAGCATTGCGAAAAAGTACGACATGACCATCAGCCTTGGAGACGCCTTAAGACCGGGCTGTATCGCGGATGCAACCGACCGTGGTCAGATCGAGGAACTCATCACCCTTGGCGAACTCTGTGCGCAAGCCATCGACGAAGGCGTCCAGGTCATGATCGAAGGCCCCGGGCATGTGCCCATCAATCAGATCGAGACAAACATGGTCCTGCAGAAGAGACTTTGCAATGAGGCGCCCTTCTATGTTCTCGGTCCGATCGTCACCGATATCGCCCCCGGCTACGACCACATTACATCCGCCATCGGGGGGGCCCTCGCGGGATATTACGGGGCGGATTTCCTGTGCTACGTGACCCCGACGGAGCACCTCGGGCTGCCCATGCCGCAGGATGTCCGCGACGGTGTCATGGTCACCAGGATAGCGGCTCATGCCGCCGACCTGGCACGAGGCAATCAAAAGGCCCTGGCCCTCGACAAGGCTATGTCGACCTTTCGCAAGGCCCTTGACTGGAAAGGCCAGATCGACTGCGCCATCGACCCGGAAAAGATAAGGAGCTTCCGCAAGGAGCGCAATCTGAAGAACGATGTCTGCAGCATGTGCGGTGAATTCTGTTCCATGAAGCTTATGAAGGATTATCTGAAGAAAAAGTAGATGACCCTGTACGCACGGCAGGATGAAGGGCTGTTGACAGTGACGGAGCTGACGGCCGAACTCAAGCGGTTTGTCAGCGGCCGTTTCCGCGATGTCCGTGTCGAAGGGGAAATCTCCAACGCCAGGCTCTATCCATCGGGACATTACTATTTTACACTCAAGGACGACCTTGCCATGATCCGCGGGGTCGTTTTCAATTATGCAGCGCACATACCCGGTGGGAGAATCGTGAAGGACGGAGAAAGGGTTCTCTGCAGGGGCAGGATAGACATCTACGAAAAACGGGGCGAATACCAGCTCATCGCCAGCGACATCCTCGCGAGGGGTGATCAGGGGCTCGTCTATCTGAGGTTTCTGGAACTCAAGGAGAAACTTTTGAAGGAGGGGCTTTTTGACGAAGCCTCGAAAAAGCCCCTTCCTCCTTTTCCCCGGTGCATAGGAATAGTCACCTCCCCGGCGGGCGCCGCTATACGGGACATGCTGCGGGTAATCCAGGAACGATACGGCAACATCCCCATTCAGGTCTGCCCCGCTACCGTTCAGGGTACCGACGCGGCCCGTGAAATAGCGGAAGGGATCGAATACTTCAACCGGGCCGGAGAGGTTGATGTCATCATTATCGGCAGAGGAGGAGGATCATACGAGGATCTTGCCTGCTTCAATGAAGAAAGTCTGGCAAGGGCCATTTTTGCCTCACGGATACCTGTGGTCTCAGCCGTTGGGCATGAGGTCGACTTTACCATAGCGGACTTCGTGGCCGATGTCCGCGCGCCTACGCCCACAGCCGCCGCCGCCCTTGTCGTTCCCGGCAGGGATAAACTCACCCGGTACATTACAGGCATGAGAGATGCCCTTTGCCAGGCCATGGAGAAAAAACTGGAAAAGGCCAGGTACATGTTTGTCAGCGAGGTGATGGAATTCAAGGACAGGAAGGATTTTTTCACCTCCCACCGAATCTATCTTGATGATCTTACCGGCAGCCTTGCACACAATCTCCAGCTTTACATGAAAAATGCCCGCGTCAGATCCGAGGCGCTTGCCCAGAGGATAAACGACCTGAATCCCACGGCGATCCTGGCGAGAGGCTACAGCATCACGGCAAAATCAGCTACCGGCGCCGTGGTTACCGACGCCGCGGCAGTCTCTCCGGGCGATGCACTGTCGATCACGCTCCACAAGGGCGGGCTTGACGTTTCGGTAACGAATAAGGCCTGAAAGATCATCTCGCGGCTGTCCTTTGGAATGTTATAGGTCCTATAGGCCTTATACGACTTATAGGACCTATTGTTTCCTTTTCTTTCATTGCGTTTCTCCTTGCGCTCTGTGTGCTTTGTCCCGCTTCAGGCGGAGGGCGCGAGGCAGCCCTCAATGCTTCATCCTTCATTGCCCGCGGAAGAGCGATTCGTCCGTCTCCTTTAACCTGCCTGCCATTTCCTTGAGGATAGACAGGACTATGGGCGCGTTCTCGCGGAGTATGATGTCAAAATTAGCCTGTGATATGCCGATCAGTTCGGTGTTCTCCGAGGCGGCCCGGGCGCCCGCCGATCTCGGGGTGCCAAGGAGCATGGACATTTCTCCGAAGTAATGACCGGGGGCCATGGTCCTGATGTGTTTTCCATCACAGCCGATGTCGACGGAACCGGCAACGATATAGAACATGGTACCACCGTTATCGCCCTCGTTGAAGATGATGTCCCCCTGGCTGTAACGGGTGATGAACCTTGTGAGGAGACCCACCGGAAACGACCGGCCAGGGTGCCCGGTGAAGAGGGTCTTGAGGAGAAGCGCATCACGTTTTTCCGCGTTGATGGCGACCTCGGCTCCGAAAAGGATGACGAGGAAACAATAATAGACCCATACGATCATTACGAAGAGAACCTTCAGAGAGCCGAAAGTCTCCCCGTATGCGGGGTTTGTCCTTATGACGAAGGTAAAAGCCTCCCTCATGCTGATGATGAGCGCGGCTGAGATGACCGAAGCGCCGATGAGCTTCAGGGCGGTCAGCCGGACGGGTAGGAAGACGGTATAAAAGAAGACCATGCACATGGTGGCGATGCAGACTGATAGGAGGATATTGGCCGCGGCTCTGCCGCTGCCCGACATACCGGCAAGGGCCGCGAACAACGCCTCGGCCCAGACGAGGACGATGAAAAGAAGAATCATTGCCGCCGCGGTGCGAACGTTGGCAAATTGCGATAAAACGAAAGAGGCCGGAGAATCTTTTCTGAAGATCTTGAGGAAGGTTGTTCTCAGCGAGTCCACCAGGGACATGGCCGCAATAAAGACAACGATGGCAGCCGCAAAGCCCAGGGTGAGGTGATGCCCTGTCGCAACGTAAAAGTCAATGCTCATCCAATCCCGGATACGGGGGAAAAGATGATCGATGAGCCCTTCGATGCCCGCAACAAGAGCGGCGGACGCGCTGCCCAGCCCCGGGGCGATGCTGACCGCAAAGAAGAGCAGGGGAACGAGAGCGAAGAAACTGTAAGTCGCCAGCGCGGCCGACATCTCGAAATCATTGTTGACAAGAAATGACCTCAAGGATTCGCGAATAATGATCCCGACGACACGCAGGGACCGGCCGATCCTTTCGACCACGGGCACTCTCCCGGAAGATCTCATGAATGGTCAATTATATCAGAAGATGGAAGTTCACGATAGGGGATCTATTCCCCCCCATCACCCATCACATACCTCGCTCCCTCTAAAGCCAGTCCTCCGTATTGTTTCCGGTGATTGAGGAAATGGATGGAGTCGAGGTCGATGTAGTCGAAGGCCCCTGTTCCCATCGCCAGGTTGATGCCTGCGGAAAGCCCCGTCATGGTCTCCGTCATGCAGCCGGCCATAAGCTTGAAACCGTATTTTTTCGCCAGACCGAGAATGGCCAGGGACTCCCCGAGTCCGCTTTTTGCGGTTTTGATGTTTACGCCGTGGCCGAGCCTCTCAGCTGCGGCGAGTTCCATATCGCGTGCTGAAAAGACCGTCTCATCGAGAATGATGGGAATGGGCGAGCGTTTTGTGACCTCTCGAAGACCCCGATGGTCATCTTTCTTGAGGGGCTGTTCGAAAAGCTCCACGGGATACCTCTTCCTTATCACGTAATCCGCAAAGGCGAGACAGGTGCTTTCCGAAAAGCCCTGGTTGCCATCGAGTCGCAACCTGTATTCGATCTGTGCGCCGTCGAGGATCGATATGACGGAGGCAATCATTCTCTTGTCGTCTGCCTCAACACCGCTCGCCTTGATCTTGTATCGTGTGAAGCCCTTTCGTGCGGCCCGGCCCACCCATGTGCGAAGGGTGTTCTCGTCGATTGTGTGGGGTATGGTAATGTCGGTTTCAATCCGGCTCAATACCCCGCCGAACCAGAGGCTCTCCGGTCTGCCGGTGTGGGCGAGCCATGCCCGGAAGAGGGCAATCTCCAATCCGGACACGGTCATGGGGCAGGATGGATATGTTTCGCGTAGCGCGCTCACGGCCCCCGGAAAATCCCCCGCTTTCCTGCCTCTCAGACGGGGCCCTTCTTCACCGAGGATCCTCTTTATCCTTTCGGGGGTTTCGTGGGGGAGGACGAAACTGGTCGCACACTCCCCGCATCCCTTCGATCCGTCCCTGAGGCGCGCCTCTACGATGACGCTTTGCATGCTGTTCTTATGCCCCAGCGCTGTCGAAAAGGTTGTCTTCAGGGGGCGCACCACCTGCCTGAAACGAATGCTTTCTATTTCATCGTCCGGCATGGTTCGTGCGATCCCTTTCGTTTTCATTATGCTACGATTCATTCCGATTCATCGATTTCCCGGGAAAGGACGATAGTATACCCCTGAGGGACATCCATCACGCTATCTGTTCGATCCTGATTGAGGAGGTGCCTTTTGTCTTTTTCAGGGCCGTCGGGTCTCCAGTGATCCTGCCGATTAAATTGACCTCGCTCGCCGGGACGGGGTCAGACCCGCTGCTAAGCGGCGTAGGCCCGAAGAAGATAGCGATGGCGTCTCCCGGCGGCCAGTACCCGATATCGCCCACCTTCACCGTCCATGTCGCCGTATCGTCGAGGGGCATATGGACGGGTACCTGGAAGTAGAACTCATCACCCCATTCGTTCGGGGAGGCCGTTATGGGCAGCGCAGCGGCTATCGTCTTGCCGCAGGGTGTAGCCTCAAGCTCGGCCTCGACAACAACCGCGCCGGCGATGATACGAATGTTCGTGGTCATAATGACTCCTTTCAAGGTTAATGTATCGCCCTTTCGGACCTGATGTCAAAGGACCAAAAATAGTCCTTCCCCATACGTCCGCATACCAGCGGACAGATCAGGGAACTGCTTGTCACCTATTACCCGTTTCTTACATTTCCAATATTATTTCGTCGAGGGGGCGTTTCGGTACGTGGTGGACCTTGTCGGCATCGCGCCAATACTTGATATCTCCGTCCTTCACATCGGCGAGGACGACCTGTTCTTTAGGTGCCCCCAGCGCGATGGCGAGCAGGATCTGGTATTGCTCGGGTATCTTGAGAAAGTCTCTGAGACGGTCCCGCCGGATATTGGAGAGCATGCAACCGCCGAGGCCCATCTGCACCGCACCGAGGAGTATACTTTGAGCGGCGATTCCGTGATCGCATCCGAAGTCCTTCGTTAGCGATGTGTCGCCGAGGACGATGATATAGCCTGCGGGTCTTTCGCCTTCCTCGGGGCCCGGCCAGTCTTTCAGATAGCCGGCCCAGGCGAGGCAGGAGAATATGCCGGCGTTCTTGCGTGTCTCATGGGAAAGAATAAATTTCAAGGGTTGGAGGTTCCTAGCGGATGGTGAAAGCCGGGCAAGTTCGACGAGACTCTTGAGTTGCTGCATGCTGACCGCCTGATTCTGATGGAAACGCCGGTAACTCCTGCTTCGTGTTACGAGTTCCAATATCGTCATATCACCCGCCGTACAACAGATTTGAAAACCCCACGTGAGCCCCCGTACGTGAAACCCGAAACCGACTTTACAGCTCCAGTATGATCTCGCTCAGGGCGCGCTTGGGGACGTGGTGGACCTTGTTGATGTCACGCCAATAGGCGACATCGCCGTCTTTTGCCTCCGTGATGACGGCCCGTTCCCTGGGGACGCCCAGCGCTACGACCGTCAGTATCTCGTAACGATCGGGTATCCCGATGAGGGCGGCCAGCCTGTCCCGTTCGATGTGCGCAAACATGTAACCGCCGAAACCCATCCCGGTTGCCCCGAGCAGTATGCTCTGTGCGGCGATGCCATGGTTGCACGAGAAGTCCGTTGTAATGGACGTATCGCCCAGTATTACGATATAGCCCGCGGGCCGTCTGCCTTCGCCGGGCCCGGGCGAATTTTTGATATAGCTTTCCCAAACAAGGCAGGAAAAGATGGTTTCGTTGCGGGCGGCATCGTTTGAGAGGATGAATTTCAAGGGCTGGAGGTTCCCTGCGGATGGCGAAAGCCGGGCGAGCTCGACGAGGCTTCTGAGCTGTTCCATGCTTATCGGTTCGCTTTGCTGGAAGCGCCGGTGACTCCTGTTTTTTGTGACCAGTTCAAGGAGATCCATACAAAAACTATAGCATAGGTTTATGATGATGCAAGGGAAAAGGATCAGGGATCAGGGATCAGGGA